>NZ_JBSQIL010000029.1:0-20963 GCF_055108775.1 Soehngenia sp.
TTTTAGCTTCTAACCCTGGAAAGATATTCACAAGGGAGGAATTATTAGAAAAAGTATGGGGATATGCATACTATGGGGACTTAAGAACTGTAGATGTACATATCCGAAGGATTAGGGAAAAGATTGAGGAAAATCCTAAGGACTCTCAGTATATTTTGACCAAGTGGGGAGTAGGATATTATTTTAAAGAAAAAGGGGTTAGCAGTATTTCCCCGTGATAGATAAAATTTAAGTATAAGTAATTGAAATTTGAAAATAATTTTTAGAGTTAAATTTATATTTTCTCTTTGTATTACAAAAATATAATGTATAATCCTTGACAACTAATTATAGTATGCTATACTAATTAAGTGCAAAAATAAGGGAGTAGATGGGTGCTGGTGTGCCCTCTGGTCTTCAAAACCAGCGCGAGGGGTTAGGAGCCTCTTGGGTGGGTTCGATTCCCACATACTCCCGCCACAAAACTTATTTAGCATTTAAACTTTTTATGATGTTTGAAATTACATCATTAATAAATGATTCTTTATGATCTTTTCTAATATTTCCTTGGATATTATGAGTGTTTCCACCACCTTTTATTTCGTATTTTTTTGAGAGCTCGTAGAAGATAGTTTTCAAATCTAAATCAAGGTCTTTAGGTGAAGAAATATTAAATTGTATGCAATTATTTGACTCAAATGTATATATTTGGAATATATTTTGTTCATAAGATGTGACATAATGTTTAATATCATCTAGATAATTATAATCATCAGCATCTAAAGATTTAATTACAAAATTAAGTCTTGCAATTGTCTTTAAATTGGATAAAATTTCTTCAGCTTTTAATTTTATAATACTTTTTTTAAGTTCTTTTAATTGTTTTTCTAAATTTTTATTATTCTCTTGAATTTCTAATACTTTTTTTAGAACATCGTTCTCATTTGCTGATAGACTTTTTCTAATGTTTTCTATTAAAGAATATATAGACAGATAATTATTAAGCGCCCTTTGTCCTGCAATAAATTTTAATCTAATAGTAGATCTAACTTTTTCAAACCCAACTATTTTAATGATTCCAATTTCTCCTGTTGAAGAAACATGAGTACCAGCACATATTGAATAATCTAAACCATCAATCTCAACTATTCTAATATTCTCATCAATATTTATTTTTTTCCTTATAGGTATTTTTTCTAATTTGTCTGGAGTTACTATATACGAACTAACTTTGAAATTTGATTGAACGATTTTATTTGCTAATAGCTCAGCTTTTTCAATTTCCTTTTCTGTAATCTCTTTAGTTGATATGTCGATTGTACTATATTTTGATCCAAGATGAAAGCTCTCAGTCTGCCAGTTAAATATATTCAAAAAAGCTTTTGAAAGTACATGCTGAGCAGTATGTTGTTGCATATGATCAAATCTTCTTTCCATATCTATTGATAGTTTTACATCAAGAGTATCAATATTTTCATTTAGAACATGAACAATATCAAGACCATCTTCATATACATCCTGAACCTCAATATTATTTATATATCCAACATCTCTTGGTTGACCTCCTGATTGATCTGGATAAAAAATAGTTCTGTTCAATTTCAAATAACATTTACCATCTTTTAAATATTTTTCGGTGACATAGGCATCAATATAGGATAAGTATGGATTTTCCCAGTATAATCTTTCCGTCATATACAATTCATCTCCTTTGTATAAATAATACCATAAATATTCTTATATGATATAATTATATTATTCATTTCAAATGGACTAAGGAGAAAGTGATGAAAAGGCCTTCGTTTCTAGTACTTTTTGGTTATATCATTGGAATTTTACTTGCTTATTTTTTTAAAATAGATATTTTTTTATTATTTATTCTTATTACTTGTTTTATAGTTATACTATTAGTACTTGATAATCGAGGTAAAAAGTTAATATCACTGTTCTTCTTGCCACTTATTTTAGCAATTATTATCAGCAATTTACAACTATCGAGTGATTTAGATAAATATAGTGGAAGAGATTGTAATTACTTAGGAATTATTGATAAAATTAAAATCGACGATAAAAAGACAAAACTTGAAGTCATATTAATATCGGTCGATGATTCTAATACTAACGAAAGGATTATGCTTACTACAGACAATGAAAATGATTTTTTACTTGGACAAACTTTAAGCTTCAATGGGACTATAAAAAAAGCTAAAACAAATACAAATCCAAATCTATTTAATTATAAACAATATTTACTAACAAAAAAAATACATTATACTATTTACTTAGAAAGTGAATCTATAAACATAATTAATCAAAGTATTCCATTTAAGTATATAGCTCAAACAAAATTTCAAAACTTGATTAAAAATAATTTTAGTTCCTTGCCAAAAGACAGCAGAGATTTAATGGTTAGTACTATTTTAGGTGATAGCAGTTATCTTGACGACTACCAATACGATATATACAAAGATATTGGTTTAATTCATTTATTAGCAGTATCAGGATTACATATTAATTTGATTTCTTCATTTATTATTTTTTTATTAGCTAATTTAGGATTAAACAGAAAATTAAATTTAATAATTACTATAATTGTTATAACAGTATATGGCTATTTAATTGGATATCCTCCGTCAAGTGTGAGAGCAATATTGATGATTTCTTTGAGTTTATATTCGTCGTTAGTATATAAACCTTATGACTCTTTAAATTCTTTATATATTGCTGCGATAATTAGTTTATTTATTAATCCATTTTGGATTTTTAGGGTTGGATTTTTGCTTTCGTATATAGCTAGCTTTTCGATATTAGTTTTCTCTAAGAAAATGAATCAATTTTTTTATCCCTATAAGGGGAAGCTGATTAATAGTTTATCAACGATATTATCAGTAAATATATGTCTTATACCAGTTCAAATTTATTTCTTCAACTCATTTAATTTTCTTTCAATATTAGCAAATTTGATGATTATACCACTTGCTAGTATAAATTTGATAATTGGATTTTCTTCAATATTGTTTAATAAATTGATTGATATTTTATATTATACTATATATATTCAAAACTCATTAATCTATAGACTGAGTTTATATGAGAATTTAAATTTCACTTTCAAATCACCATCATTAGAAGAGTTTGCTATATATATTTTTTTAATAATACTTATATTTAATCCTGAATTTTTTTTGAATTTAAAAAATGAAATAAAAAGAGTAATCATATATTTCACTATTTTATTTATTTTAGTAATGAATTTTAACTATTTTGAAACTAAAAATGACATAATCATAGATTTCATTGATGTTGGGCAAGGAGATAGTTCTTTATTAAGATATAAAGATAAGAATATTTTAATTGATACTGGTGGCTCTGTTTTTTCAGAATTTGATGTTGGTAAGAATATTACTCTGCCTTTTTTGCTAAAATCAGGAGTAAACAAACTTGACTTAATGATTATTTCTCATTTTGATGCAGATCATTACAAAGGAAGTAAAGCAATTATTGAAAATATCGATGTAAAAAATATTGTTTCAAGTGACACACCAGATGATTCAGAGTTTTTAATGGGTATCCAAAAGAGTAAAATTCCATTTCATGTTTTATCTAACGGAAGCAAAATAATGATAGATGATAATTTTGAAATCGAAATATTGTGGCCAGGGAAAAACGCAATTTTAAAAGACAGTGGAAATAATAATTCTTTAGTTTGCTTAGTAAAAGCAAATGGACATAAATTACTTTTTACAGGGGACATTGAGAAAAAAGTAGAGAAGGAACTTATTAAAACATTAGACTTAGATGTTGATATTTTAAAGGTAGCACATCATGGGAGCAAAACTTCCTCAGATTCTGAGTTTATAGAAAAAACATCTCCTATTATTAGCATTATATCAGTAGGAGAAGGAAATAATTTTGGACATCCAGCAGATGAGACAATTGAAACTTTAGAGAAAGCAAACAGCAAAATATATCGAACCGATAAGTCGGGTTTAATAAGAGTGATAATTAAAGAAGATAAACTGGTATTAAGTACTTATTCGAAACCTTTTTATCAAGAAGATTTATATAGTTATTTAATAGATAAAATGTTTGATATATTTATTTTTATATTATATTTATATTTATCGTTTAAATTAATATGTATTTATAGAAATTTGGAGGAACGATTGAATGGATTTTAAAGAATTTATTGTATCTATTAAAAATAATGAAATAAAAGAAAAATATTTGTTTCTTGGAGATGAAGATTATTTAATAAAAGAATCATTAGACCTTTTGAAGAAGATTTATATTCCCGAAGGAACAGAGGGAATGAATATTTTGGAGCTTAATTTTGAGGTTAATGACATTGATGATTTAAGAAATAGTGTTGAAACATTACCATTTTTAGCAGAAAAAAAGTTAACAATAGCATTTAATTCTGAAAAATTGATAGAGAATAACGAATTCAAGCAAATTGAAAATGTTCTAAGTGATTTAGGAAAACACCAGATTCTCATTATTTTAGATAATAATAAAAAATTAAGCAGTAATACCAAATTCATGAAATTATTTTCAAAAGAAGAAATAGTATATTTTGAAAAACTTAAAGGAAAAGATTTAATTAATTGGATTTACAAGAAATTCAAATCTTATAATAGGACAATAACTCAACAAGACATTAGTTATTTAATTTTGCAAAGTGGATATACTAGTAAAAACTTGAAACTAAATTTATATGATTTAGAAAACGAAATAATAAAAATTGTCACTTATTCAGACGATACTATCATAGATAAAAATACTATCGATAAATCTATAATAAAATTATTAGATCAAAACATATTCAATTTATTAACTAGTATAGGTGAACAAAATGTAGAAAGATCTCTAAAAATATTTTCAGAAATTTATCTATTAGACGAACCTATTATTAAGATAATTTATATGATAAATCGTCAGTTTAAGCTGCAGTTAGCTTATAGAAGTTATAGAAGGGCAAATTATACTGATTCTGAAATAATTTCTAAACTCAAAATTAAACCTTATGAGTTCAACAAAATTTCTGCTTTAAGCAATAGATATACTATAGATAGATTAGTTAAATGCATATACTTAGTTATTGAAACAGAGAAAAATTTAAAAAGCAAATCAGTAAATGATAGATATGAAGTTGAGAAGTTAATTGTCAATCTTGCAAATTTAAATTAAAAATAAAGAACTTCGGGTTCTCCGAAGTTTTTATTACATTGCTTTATTGAGTTTTTTAGTTAATTGACTAATTTTTCTAGAAGCTTGATTCATATGAATAACATTTTTGTGGGCTGCTCTCTTTAATTTTTTGTCAATCGTTTTAAGTAAAGCCCTTGCTTCATCAATTTGGTTTGCTTGCAAAGCAGATTCAAATTTTTTAATGTATGTTTTAATTTCTGATTTTCTAGCTTTATTTAATGCAGTTCTTTTTTGAGTGACCAATATTCTCTTTTCAGCAGATTTTATATTTGCCATCGTTTCACCTCCCTCACAATCTAACAAAAATTATTTTACCATCAATATAACTTTATTGCAAGGGAAATTAACAATTAGGTTAAACTAACTAATCAATTACATCTTTAGTAAAAATATTATTTTCAAGTAATTAAGTCAACACTTTTAATTGATTTACACAAATATAGTGGTATAATATCAATAGGTTATTTTAGAATGAGTGGGAGGAAAACATCTTGGAATTTGATGATGAAAATAAGAAGGAGAAAAATGAATTGGTTGAATGGATTAAAAGCATAGCTATAGCTATACTTATTGCTATTTTAATTAAAACATTTGTATTTAATACAACATATGTAGTTGGGAACTCTATGTACCCTACCCTGCATGATAGTGATAGGTTGATAGCTTTTAAACTGCCGCTGTATTTCACAGATCCTAAACCTGGTGATATCGTTATATTAAGTGCTCCTGACTCGGAAAACAAAGATTATATAAAGAGAGTTATTGCAGTTGAAGGAGATATAGTTCAGATATCAGACGGTAAAATCTACGTAAATGGAGTGCAAATTGAGGAAAATTATTTAACGGGAGATGAATATACACATATTTACAGTGAAAACTATTGGATAATACCTGAAGGGGAAGTGTTTGTTCTAGGGGATAACAGAGCTGAAGGAGCTAGTAAAGATAGCAGATACTTTGGTACTGTTAAAATAGAAGATATCAAAGGGATAGCTAAATTTAGATACTATCCATTTGATTCTAGATTTGGAAAGTTAAATTAACCTCCCAATTTTGGGAGGATTTCCTATATTAGAATAAAATTATTTGGAGGGAAATTAATGCATGTAAGCAAAAAAAACATAAGGAACTTTTCTATAATAGCACATATAGACCATGGCAAATCAACACTTGCAGATAGACTTATTGAAAAAACAGGTATGATGACGCAAAGAGAAATGCAAGAACAAGTTTTGGACAAAATGGACCTAGAGAGAGAAAGAGGAATAACAATTAAGCTAAAAGCAGTTAGACTTAATTACAAGTCGAAAAATGGAGAAGAATATATTTTTAATTTGATAGACACACCCGGGCATGTAGATTTTAACTATGAAGTCTCCAGATCATTAGCAGCTTGCGAAGGGGCTATTTTGGTCGTAGATGCAACACAAGGTGTTGAAGCTCAAACCCTTGCAAATGTATATTTAGCTATTGAACAAGATTTAGAAATATTTCCAGTGATAAATAAAGTTGACTTACCAAGCGCCAGACCAGAAGAAGTTGTTCAGGAAATCGAGGATATCATAGGTATAGATGCTTCTTTTGCTCCTTTTATTTCTGCTAAAGAAGGGCTAAACATAGATAAAGTTTTAGAAGGCATAGTAGAAAACATACCCGCACCAAAAGGAGATGAAGAAAAGCCATTAAAAGCATTGATTTTTGATTCTTATTATGATCCATACAAAGGAGTAACTTGCTACATAAGAGTATTTGATGGGAAAATATTTCCCGGGATGAAAATCAAGATGATGTCTACGGGAAAAGAGTTTGAAGTAATTGAGGTTGGAATAAATACATCTAAACAAATTCCTATTGATTTTTTAAGTGCTGGAGAAGTTGGATATGTAGCAGCTAGCATCAAAAATGTAAAAGAAGCAAGAGTGGGGGATACTATAACTGATGCTTTTAATCCTACAGATAAACCATTGCCAGGATATAAAAAGGTTACACCGATGGTATATTGTGGTATTTATCCAGCAGAAGGAGAAGATTTTAATAGTGTTAGAGATGCACTGGAAAAACTACAGGTAAATGATGCCAGCTTAGTATTTGAACCAGAAACATCGCAAGCACTAGGATTTGGATTCAGATGTGGATTTTTAGGGTTACTACATATGGAGATCATTCAAGAAAGACTTGAAAGAGAGTTTGACTTAAATATAATTACAACTTCTCCAAGTGTAATCTACCGTGTTCATAAGACTGATGGAGAAGTAATTGAAATTCAAAACCCTTCAAATTTACCAAAACCTTCAGAAATTGATTATATTGAAGAGCCTGTAGTATCTGCATCTATAATGTCCCCTTCAGAATATGTTGGTGCAATCATGGAGCTTTGCCAAAACAAGAGAGGGATTTTTATTAATATGGAATATTTAGATGCAAAGAGAGTTAATTTGAAATATGAATTGCCTCTAAATGAAGTAATATACGATTTTTTTGATGCTTTAAAATCAAAGACAAGAGGATATGCATCATTTGATTATGAATTAAAAGGATATAACAGGAGTGAATTGGTAAAATTAGATATATTGATTAATGGAGAGTTAGTTGATGCATTTTCTATGATAGTTCATCTGGACAAAGCATATGAGAGGGGCAGAGCTATTGCAGAGAAACTAGTAGATATAATACCTAGGCATCAATTTGCAATTCCAATTCAAGCAGCAATTGGCTCGAAGGTAATAGCTCGAGAGACAATTAGAGCTTTGCGAAAAGATGTTCTAGCAAAATGTTATGGTGGAGATATAACAAGAAAGAAGAAATTACTAGAAAAACAAAAAGAAGGTAAGAAGAGAATGCGACAAATAGGTTCAGTAGAAGTACCTCAAGAAGCTTTCTTAAGTGTTTTAAAATATGATGAGAAGAAGTAGATTAAGATGAAAGAATTAGGAGTTTATATTCATATTCCATTTTGCTTAAAGAAATGTAATTATTGTGACTTTGTTTCTTTTAGTAGCAATGACAAAAAAATATCAGAGTATATTAATTATATTACAAAAGAAATACAAATATATAGAAATACTCTAAATGAAGATTATATAGTAAATTCAATTTTCATAGGAGGAGGCACTCCTTCCTTAATTGATAGCAAGCACTTAAAAACTATCATTGATGAAATAAATCAAAGTTTTAAAGTAGACAGTGAGGCGGAAATAACTATAGAAGCAAATCCTGGAACTTTAGATAATACAAAATTAGCAATATATCATGAAATTGGGATAAATCGAATTAGTATTGGAGCACAGTCATTGAATGATGATATTTTGAAAAAACTCGGGAGAATTCATAACTCTGCAGATGTTTTAGATGCAGTAGAATTAATAAGGACAAATCAATTTAAAAATTACAATATAGATATGATGATAAGTCTTCCTGATCAGACCATTTATAATGTTTTAACAGATTTAGAAAATGTTATAAAACTTAAGCCTACTCATATATCCTTATATAGCTTAATAATTGAGGAAGGGACTCTGTTTTTCGAATTGGAAAAGCATGGGCAATTAAACCTTCCTAATGAAGATGAAGAGAGAATTATGTATCACAAAGCTATAGAGTTATTGGAAAAGAATGGATATAAACAATATGAAATTTCTAATTTTGCAAAAGAAGGTTTTGAGTGCAGACATAATTTGAAATATTGGACTTTAATGCCTTATATAGGCTTAGGTTTAAATAGCCATTCATACATTGAAAATACAAGATATTCTAATTATTCAAATTTTGATGAATACTATAAGAAAATCAAGGAAAACAAACTTCCTGTATCTTCTGAGGAATATATTGACGATATTTCTAGAATGACAGAGTATATTATTTTAGGTATTAGGTTGAATAAAGGAATCAATAAGAAACATTTTAAAGAGAATTTTGGAATAGATATTGAGAATTACTATAAAGATGCAATAATCAAAAACAAGCAAAATGGAAATATTTATGAAGATGAAGAAACAATTAAATTGACCAAAAAAGGACTTGATTTCAGCAATATAGTAGAATTGGATTTTTATATTTAACACAAAAATACTTGACAAATTAAAAATAGAATGATAGTTTATATATAGAATTAGCACTCAACAATAAAGAGTGCTAATAATCATCCAAATAGTAGAGGTGATTAAGATGTTGGATGAAAGAAAGTTAAAAATCCTTTTAGCAGTTATTGATAGCTATATAGTTACTGGAGAACCGATTGGCTCAAGGACAATAACCAAGTTCTATGACCTAGGGGTAAGTTCAGCTACTATAAGGAATGAAATGTCAGATTTAGAAGATTTAGGCTATTTAAATAAAACACATACTTCATCTGGAAGAGTTCCTTCAGATAAAGCATATAGGTTTTATGTTGATAATTTTTTTCAAAATAGCATAATTGAGTTGGATAATAATAAGAAAGAACAGATAAAAAAATTTCTAAAAGAAGAATATAAAGAAATTGATCAACTTATTCAAGACATAGCTAAAGTTCTTTCTCAATTAACTAAATACACAGCCGTGGCATTATCACCTCAAATAAAAGAAACTAAAATAAAACACATACAACTTTTACAAATGGATGAAAATCAAATTCTTGTTATTATGGTAAATGAAACTGGATTGATAAAAAAATCAACTATAAATCTCGACAAAACTATTTCTGAAGATAATTTAATGTATATTAGTAACTATTTATCCAAGAAATTTAAGAATAAGACTTTTACTGAGATAACAAATGAAATCAATAAAGACATATTAGATGATTACATTGAGTATAAAAATGAAATAAAAAAACTAATCCCTATGCTTTCTCGTACTATGGATGATTATGAAGGATTGAGAGTATATGCAGATGGCTTAACAAACATATTTGAGTTTCCGGAGTATAGGGATGTTGATAAAGCTAAAGAAGTTATTTCTCTATTAGAAGACAAACAAAAACTGATTTTTGCTCTTAATAACACTAATCTGGAAGATATAGATGTTAAGATCGGAGAAGAAAACAACAATGATTCTATGAAAGATTTAAGCATTATATCAGCTACTTACAATACTGAAGGTGAAATTGTAGGTAAAATTGGGATTATTGGACCTAAGAGAATGAATTATATTGAGTTAATTAAGACGATCAGAACATTTTCAGAAAGTATATCGGATATCATTGATGACTATTTTAATAGTAATGAGAGGTGATAAAAATGGCAGATGAAGGGAAAAAATTGAATGAGGAAGAAATAACTCAATCAGAACTTCAATCTAACCCATCAAATGAAAAAATTGAACCTGAGGATAATACTGAGGAGGCTGAGGATATAAATAAAACAAAAGAATTGCTTAAAGAAAAGGAAAAAGAAATAGAAGATTTAAATAATAAAATTATTAGATTGCAAGCTGATTTTCTAAATTATAAAAAAAGAACAGAAAATGAGAAGCAAGAGTCTATTAATTATGGAATACAAGTTGTTATATCAGATATACTTCCAATTATAGATAATTTTGAAAGAGCATTAGAGTCTGCTAATGACAAAGAAGATAATTTTTATAAGGGAATAGAAATGATAAGAAACCAGCTTTATGATGTTTTAGATAAATATAATATCAAAGAAATCAAAGCTTTAGGGGAAAAATTTGATCCAAACATTCATCATGCCATATCGACTGTAGAGACTAATGATGAATCAGGAACTGTAGTTGAGGTATATCAAAAGGGTTATTTAATGGAAGATAAAGTAGTCAGACCATCCATGGTAATAGTATCAAAATAAAGGAGGAGATATTATGAGTAAGATAATAGGAATTGATTTAGGTACAACAAACTCAGCTGTTGCAGTTATGGAAGGTGGAGAACCAATAATAATACCTAATTCAGAAGGTAATAGAACAACTCCATCCGTAGTAGCATTTACAAAAGATGGAGAAAGATTAGTTGGAGAAACAGCAAAGAGACAAGCAATAACAAACCCAGACAGGACGATACAATCTATAAAAAGACATATGGGAACTGATTATAAAGTAAAAATAGATGGCAGAGAATATACTCCTGAAGAAATTTCGGCTATGATTCTGCAAAAATTAAAAGCAGATGCTGAAAGCTATTTAGGCGAGACAATAACCGAAGCTGTAATAACTGTGCCTGCATACTTTACAGATTCTCAAAGGCAAGCTACAAAAGATGCAGGTAAAATTGCTGGATTAAATGTAAAAAGAATTATAAATGAACCAACTGCTGCAGCTTTAGCATATGGACTTGATAAAGAGCAAGGTCAACATAAGATAATGGTATATGATTTAGGAGGAGGTACTTTCGATATTTCAATACTTGAAGTAGGCGATGGAGTATTTGAAGTACTAGCTACTAGAGGAAACAATAGGCTAGGTGGCGATGATTTTGATAATAGACTAGTTGATTATATTGCAGAACAATTTAAAAAAGAACATGGTATTGATTTAAGAAATGATAAGATGGCTTTACAGAGACTAAAAGAAGCAGCTGAGAAAGCTAAGAAAGAACTATCTACAACAAAATCAACCAATATAAATTTACCATTTATAACAGCTACTAGTGAAGGACCTTTGCATTTGAATATGGATATAACTAGAGCTAAGTTTGAAGAGCTGATATCTGACTTAGTAGAAAAAACTATTGAGCCTGTGAGACAAGCTTTAAAAGATGCTGGATTAGAAGCAAATCAAATTGAAAAAGTTCTTTTAGTTGGAGGATCTACAAGAGTCCCTCTAGTACAAGAAGCTGTTAGAAAGATAATAGGGAGAGAGCCTCAAAAAGACATCAATCCAGACGAATGCGTTGCGATTGGTGCAGCAATACAAGGTGGAATCCTAAGCGGAGAAGTTAAGGATTTACTTCTATTAGATGTAACACCATTGTCATTAGGAATTGAAACATTAGGTGGAGTAACAACAAGATTAATTGAAAGAAATACAACTATTCCAACTAGAAAATCACAAATATTCACTACAGCATCTGATAATCAGACATCTGTTGATATACATGTAGTTCAAGGAGAAAGACAAATGGCTAGTGACAACACTACATTAGGAAGGTTCCAGTTAACTGGCATACCACCAGCACCAAGAGGAGTTCCACAAATAGAAGTTACATTTGATATTGATGCTAACGGCATAGTAAATGTTAGTGCTAAGGACTTAGGAACTGGAAAAGAACAAAAGATAACAATAACCTCATCAACTAATTTGTCTGAAGAAGAAATACAAAGGAAAATTAAAGAAGCTGAAAGATTCGCAGAAGAAGACAGAAAGAAAAAGGAAAGAATTGAAATAAGAAATAATGCTGATTCAATGGTTTACCAGACTGAAAAGATTTTAAAAGATCTTGAAGGGAAAATTTCAGAGAGTGAAAAAAATAAAGTTAATGAGAAATTAGAAGCATTAAAGAAAGCATTGGAAGGTGACGACATCGAAGATATTAAGAGGAAAACAGACGAATTAACCAACGAATTCCAAGCAATTTCTCAAAAATTGTATGAAAATGTTCAATACCAACAAAATGATGCTCAATCAGATAACAAATCTGATAATGTAGAAGATGCTGATTATGAAGTAGTTGATGAAGACTAATTAAAATAAAGAGTCAAAGCTAAAAAATTAGCTTTGACTCAAAATTTTATTTTACTAATAGGAGTAGGTGTGTGGCTGTGAGAGATTACTATGAAATACTAGAAGTTAGTAAAAATGCCTCTTCAGAAGAAATCAAAAGATCTTTTAGAAGGTTGGCTAAGAAATACCATCCTGATTTAAATCCAAATGATAGCGAGGCCGAAAAAAAATTTAAAGAAGTAAATGAAGCTTATGAAGTATTAAGCGATGAAGAAAAAAGAGCAAGATATGACAGATATGGACATGCAGGTGTAAATCAACAAGGAACAGATTTTGGTGGATTCGGGGATATATTTGATGATCTGTTTGACATCTTTGGTGGTGGTTTTTCAAGAGGGTTTAATAATAGACAAAGAGGACCTCAACGGGGTTCTGATATAAGATATGATATTACATTAGAATTCAGAGAAGCAGTCTTTGGAGTAAACAAGCAAATTTCTGTTACAAGAATGGAAGAATGTACTAATTGTGATGGGACCGGAGCAAAACCAGGGACCACAAAAACTACATGCCCTAAATGTAAAGGGGTTGGAGAACTGAGATATAACCAACAAACGCCTTTTGGAAGAATGGTTAGAGTAATGCCCTGCGACGAGTGCAATGGTACTGGTGAGATTATCAAAGAAAAATGTGATCATTGTAATGGAACTGGTAAAGAACAAAAGAGTAAAAAGATAACAATAAATATACCAGCTGGTGTGGATGATGGTAATGTTATAACATTAAGAGGCGAAGGAAATATAGGTGAGAAAAATGCACCTAGAGGGGATTTATATGTATATATCAGGGTAAAAGAAGATCCTTTATTTAAAAGAGAAGGAAATAATCTATATGTAACTGTTCCAATAACCTTCACTCAAGCAACATTAGGTGCAGAAATAGAAATTCCTACATTAGAGGGGAATGTAAGTTATAGTTTACCAGAAGGCACAAAGTCTAATTCAACATTTAGATTAAAAAACAAAGGAGTACCTTATGTCAGAGGTACAGGTAGAGGGGATTTGTTTTTTACAGTAGAGATTGTTATACCAACTAATTTAAACGACAAACAAAAGAAGATGCTTATAGATATGTCAAAAGAATTTGGGGAACAATATAAGGCACCAAATAAAAAGAGATTTTTTGATAAAGTAAAAGATGTTTTTCATTAACAACCACTTCAGTGGTTGTTAATTCATATATAGTAAATTATAATTTTTTAATGTATAATATTATAAAATAATCTTTAGGATGTGTTGGGATGAAGTGGTATGAATTTACGATTAAAACAAATAGAGACAATGAAGACCTTTTAACATATATTTTATACGACATTGGAGCTAAGGGGTTAGAGATAATAGATAACGATACCATAAATGAAGTAATTTCCCAAAAGGATAAGTGGGATTTTATAGATATAGAAATAAATCAGAATTTAAACGAATTTATATTAATAAAGTCATATTTTTCTGAAGTAGACGATATTGAGAAAATAAAATCCTTGATTGAGGAGGAAATTGGGAAAAAGGATTTAGGATCAATATCTATAAATATTAGAGATGAGAGCGAGTGGGCAGAAAATTGGAAAGCTTTTTTTAATACATTAAGAATTGGGAATAATATAATCATTAAACCATCATGGGAAAAACACAAACCAAATGACAGAGATATAGTTATTGAATTAGACCCTGGCATGGCTTTTGGAACAGGTATGCACGAAACAACCTACATGTGCGGACAAGCTTTAGAAAACTTGAACCTTCAAGGTAAAACAGTTTTTGATATAGGTTGTGGAAGTGGAATTTTAAGCATAATAGCTGCTAAGCTTGGAGCTAATAGGGTTATAGGTGTTGATTTAGATTTAACTAGTGTTGAGATAGCAAATAGAAATATAGTTGATAATCAAGTAAATTCGATAGTAGAAATAAGGCATGGAGATTTATTAAGCCAAATAGATGAAAAAGCAGATTTAATTGTGATGAATATAGTGGCTGAAGTAGTTGCAAATACAATTCCCATATTAAATGAATACTTAGTAGAAAACGGAATTTTTGTTTGTTCAGGCATAATTGATTCAAAGAAAGACATTGTGTTAGATTCTTTAAACAAAAATGATTTTGAAATATTGGAAATAAAAAATATGAACGACTGGATTTGCATTGTTGCAAAGAGGAGATAAAATGCATAGATTTTTTATAGATGAACTACCTAAGGACAAAAATATCTCAATAAAAGGGAAAGATGCAAAACATATTAAAGATGTATTGAGAATGAAAATAGGCGATTCCGTAGAGTTGGTTTGCGAACCTAAAAAATTCATATGTGAAATTGAAAAACTAAATGAAAACTCTGTAGATTTAAAAATTATTGAAACAACTAATATTTCCAATGAGCCAAAATTGAAAATCAATTTGTTTCAGGCGATTCCTAAATCAACTAAGATGGAATTGATTATACAAAAATGCACCGAAGTAGGAGTGGTATCATTTACTCCTGTTATAACTTCTAGAACTATTGTAAAAATAAATGACATAAAAAAAGAGATAAAGAAACTTACAAGGTGGCAAAATATTGCATATGAAGCGGCAAAACAGTCAAAAAGAGATATAGTTCCCAAAGTAAATACAATAATTGATTTTAATGAAGCTTTGAATCAGTTTAAGAACAATATTACAATAGTTCCATATGAAAATGAAAATATAGAGGATTTACACTCAGTTAGAGAGAATTATGTAAATGCAAATGAAATAAATGTTTTTATTGGTCCTGAGGGTGGATTTGCTGATGAAGAGATTGAGAAACTTAAAAAAATTGATGCAATCACAGTATCTTTAGGAGCAAGGATTCTTAGAACAGAAACAGCAGGAATAGTTATATCTACTATTTTATTATATGAAACAAATGATTTAGGAGTGATTAAATGGAAAGAGTAACTTTTCATACTTTGGGGTGTAAAGTTAACCAGTATGAAACGGAATCAATGATAGAGTTGTTTAAAAATAAAGGTTATATTATTGTTGATAAAGAAGATTTTGCAGACATTTATATAATAAACACTTGCACAGTGACAAATATGTCTGATAGAAAATCAAGGCAATTTATCAGAAAAGCTAAAAAAATCAACCCCAATTGTCTAGTGGCAGTTGTTGGATGCTATGCTCAAGTATCGCCAGAAGAAGTTGAAAAAATAGAAGATGTAGATATTATTATAGGTACCAACAACAGAAATATGATAGTTGAATTATGTGAAGACTTTAAAAAGAATGGTAAAAGAATAAATAAAGTAATTTCATCAAATCAACTAAAAACATTTGAAAAAATAAATATAAATAGTGTAGAATCCAAGACAAGGGCATATTTAAAGGTTCAAGATGGATGTAATCAATATTGTAGTTATTGTATAATTCCATATGCTAGAGGGCCTGTAAGAAGCAGAAACTATTTAGAAATAGAAAATGAAGTAAAAAAACTTGCTGAAAATGGTTTTAAAGAAATCATCCTCACGGGAATTCATATAGCCTCATATGGTAAAGATTTAGGCAATATAAATTTAAAAAATTTAATATACAATCTAAGCTTTATTGACGGAATAAAAAGGATTAGATTGAGTTCTATAGAACCTAATATTATAGATAAAGAATTTATGGATATTGCATATAATACAAATAAATTATGTGATCATTTCCACCTATCTCTTCAAAGCGGAAGTGATTCTGTACTCAGAAGAATGAACAGAAAATATAGCACATCAGAATATTATGAAAAAGTAGAATTGATCAGAGAATATTTCCCAAATGCTGGAATTACGACAGATATTATAGTTGGGTTTCCTGGAGAAACAGATGATGAATTTGAACAAACTCTTGAATTTGTCAAAAAAGTAAAATTTTCAAAGATTCACGTATTTAAGTTCTCTCCAAGAAAAGGGACAAAAGCTTTCAGTATGGAGAATCAAATTCCTAGCGAAATAAAAGAAAAGAGGAGTAAAACTCTAATCGATTTAAGTGAAAAATTGATGAATGAATTTTATGAGAAATTACTAAATCATAAATCAGATGTGCTATTTGAATCAAAATACAATAACGAAGATTTTATTTATGAAGGTTACACAACTAATTATGTAAGAGTAATAAAAAAATCTGATTTTGACTTAATTGGTCAAATTAAAAATGTGACACTAAAAGAAGTCTCTTTAGACAAAATAATTGCTATTTAGCATTAGAGGAGGTGAAAAAGTGGATTGTTTGTTTTGCAGTATAATAAAAAAAGAAATACCTAGCGATATAATATATGAAGATGATCAAGTAATAGCTATAAAAGATATAAACCCACAAGCACCTGTACATTTTCTTATTATACCTAAAAAACATATTAAGTCGCTAAATGAGATTGAAGATACAGATTTAGAATTGGTTTCTCATATTGTAAAGCTAATTCCAGAATTAGCTAGGGAAAATAAGCTAAATGAAGGGTACAGAGTAGTTAACAACTGTGGTGAACTAGGGGGACAAACAGTAGATCATATTCATTTTCATGTATTAGGGAAAAGACAAATGTTATGGCCACCAGGCTAAAAACAGTTGATAAATAGTTATTTATGATGTATAATGAGTTAGTATCATATCATAGTTATTAGTGTTATATCACTCTTGTAGTTAAGAGGGGAGGGAAGGGTCTATGACAGAAATCAAAGTTGGTGAAAATGAATCTCTTGATAATGCTCTTAAAAGATTTAAGAGACAATGTGCTAGATCAGGCGTCATTGGAGAAGTAAGGAAAAGAGAACATTACGAAAAACCAAGTGTAAAAAGAAAAAAGAAATCTGAAGCAGCAAGAAGAAAGAAAAATGCTAGGTATTAGTAAGAAGGTGTAAATAATGTCACTAAAAGATAAATTAATGGATGACATGAAAATTTCCATGAAGAATAAAGACACTATCAGGAAAAACACTATTACTATGGTAAGAGCAGCAATTAAGCAAAAAGAAGTAGACGATAGAAAAGAACTTAGCGATGATGAGATACTAGATATCATTTCCAAACAACTTAAAGAAAAAAGAATGGTAATAGAGGAATTTAAAAAAGGGAATAGAGATGATTTAGTAGAGCTTACAGAAACGGAAATGAAAATTCTATTAGAATATCTCCCTGAACAATTGTCATATGATGAAGTGAAAGAACTCGTCAGAAATACGATTGAAGGTATGGGTGGAGCAACATCAAAAGATATAGGCAGAATCATGAAAGAAGTAATGCCCAAAGTAAAGGGAAGAGCGGATGGAAGCTTAGTGAATAAAGCTGTTAAAGAGCTATTAGAATAACCTGAGGAAACTCAGGTTATTTTTGTGTAATGATGAAAATATTGGGTATAGTTTAATAGAGCTAAAGTAAGGGAGGTGATTCAATGAAAAAACGATTTGGTCTAATTTTTGTTACTGTTTTATTAATTTTAGCAATACTACCAATATATTCACTTGCTAGTCAAGAAATAGGCAGCAGAAATACAGTATATGTTATACCTATAAAAGGTGAAATAAACAATGCTACTGCAAATTTTGTTAAAGAAGAAGTAAATAAAATAAACAACAAAGGAGCAGCAGCTATAATATTTGAAATTGATACATACGGAGGATTAATAGACTCAGCTATAAATATCAAAGATACTATTGTTTCTACTAATATTCCCACTATTTCATTTGTTAACAATAAAGCTATTTCTGCAGGAGTTTTAATAACTATTTCATCAGAACATGTTGTAATGTCTGAAACTTCTGTAATTGGTTCGGCAGAAACTATACCTAACACAGAAAAAGCCTTGTCTATGTGGAGATCTGTTTTAAGAGATACTGCTCAATTAAGGGGAATAGATCCTATTATTATAGAATCAATGGCCGATTCTGACATAGAAATTGAAAACGTTATTGAAAAAGGAAAACTTTTAAGTTTGACCGCAAGAGAAGCACTAGATTTAGAAGTTGCCCAATTGATATCATCCAACTATGATGAGATGTTAGAGTACTTTAATATCGATTATTCTAATATAGAAATAGTAGAAGAAGATCTTCAAATTAGATTTGCTAAAGCAATTTCCAATCCGACAGTAAGCACTTTATTGCTAACTTTAGGGTTTGTGGGTTTAGTTTTAGAGATATTTACACCTGGATTTGGAGTGGGAGCTGCTATATCTTTAATTGGATTTGGCTTATATTTTGGAGGGAATATCTTGGCAGGCAATTCTAGCTGGACAGCTATTATTTTATTTGTTGTCGGATTAATATTACTCGGCATTGAAGCTCTGGCACCTGGTTTTGGGCTTCCAGGAATTTCTGGGATCATAATCATTGTTGTCGGAATAGTACTAGCTATGGGCAATGTTGAATATGCTGTAATGTCATTAAGTATTTCAATAATTATTGCTACAGCTTTAGGAGTTATTTTAGTAAGAAAAGGCTATAACAGCAAACTATTTAACAAAATTGTGCTTAATAATGAATTAGATACTCAAAAAGGCTACATTAGCAGCGAGGATAGGTCTTATTTAAATGAAAAAACCGGTAAAACAATAACTGATCATAGACCATCTGGATTTAGCTTAATAGATAATAAGAAATATGATACTATTTCAGATGAAGGATTTTTACCTAAAGATACTGAGATAATTGTAGTAAGAGTAGAAGGAAGCAAAATATTTATAAGGAGGAAATGAAATGATAGGAACCATACTAATTGCATTTGCAATCGTGATACTTTTGATTTTATTCTTTACATTCGTTCCAATAGGGCTCTGGATTACAGCATTTTTTTCAGGAGTAAAAGTAAAAATATCTACACTTATAGGAATGAGGCTTAGAAGGGTTGTGCCTAATAAAATAGTAAACCCGATGATTAAAGCTACTAAGGGTGGATTAAACATTAATATTGATGAATTAGAAGCTCACTATTTAGCAGGAGGAAACGTAAATACATTAGTTGATGCTTTGATTGCAGCACAAAGAGCTAATATACCATTGGATTTTGAAAGAGCAGCAGCTATTGATTTAGCAGGGAGAAATGTGCTTGAGGCTGTTCAAGTGAGTGTAAATCCAAAAGTTATTGAAACCCCTAAGATAGCTGCAGTTGCAAAAGATGGTATAGAAGTTATCGTCATTGCAAGGGTTACAGTCAGAGCGAATATAGAAAGATTAGTAGGAGGAGCTGGCGAAGAGACAATTATAGCAAGAGTAGGGGAAGGAATCGTTACCACAGTAGGAAGCTCTGAAACACACAAAGGAGTACTTGAAAATCCTGATAGCATTTCATACACTGTGTTACAAAAAGGATTAGACGCAGGTACTGCATTTGAGATTCTTTCAATAGATATAGCAGATGTTGATGTTGGAAGAAATATAGGTGCAAAACTTCAAATGGATCAGGCTGAAGCAGACAAGAAAATAGCACAGGCTAAAGCTGAAGAAAGAAGAGCTATGGCTGTTGCAAGAGAGCAAGAAATGAAGGCTGAGGTTCAAGCCATGAATGCTAAATTAGTTGAAGCCGAAGCACAAGTTCCATTAGCAATTGCTCAAGCATTGAGGGAAGGTAATTTAGGAGTTATGGACTATTATAATATGAAAAATTTGCTCGCAGATACAGATATGAGATCATCAATATCTAAACTTACTGGAGAAAATGAAACGAAGAAAGATAAATAGGAAGTGATTCCATGAATATTTTTGAATTATTAGTTGTGATATTAGTTTTTACTTTTTTTAGAAGTTTTTCAGAGAAAAAAAAGATCGAACAGAGTAAAAAAACTAATACACCAAATACTATTGATAAAACTAATTACGAAAAACCTAAGGGACTTTCAAATCAGTCTTCTAAAAAGAGAAAAGCACAAGAATTTGATAATAACAGAAGCTTAGAAAATAAGCTGGATTACAAAGCTGATGATAGATCTTTAGAACAAAAGATAAGCGATTGGGAAAAACAGCTTTATGACTCAAGTTTTTCAGATAGAGATTATTATGAGATTGAAGAAATCAACGAAAAAAAGATTACTATTGACCTAAAAAATGACTTTTTAAAAGGAATAATTTTTTCGGAGATATTAAATGAACCGAAGAGTAAAAGGAATTAAGAAGAGCTTCATATGAAGCTCTTCTT
>NZ_JBSQIL010000030.1:0-20823 GCF_055108775.1 Soehngenia sp.
AGAATGTTTTAAGAGCTAGTTATCTTTCTAAGGCTGATTTAGTAACCAAAATGGTAACCGAATTTACGGAACTTCAAGGAAAAATGGGCATGGAGTATGCTGAAAAATCTGGTGAGAACAAGATAGTAAGCCAAGCAATTTTTGAACAATATTTGCCAAGATTCTCACAAGATATTTTGCCATCGACAACAGCAGGTGCAATAGTATCGATAGCTGACAAATTAGATTCAATATGTGGGTTATTTGCTATAGGTATCCAACCTACTGGTTCACAGGATCCATTCGGACTAAGAAGAGGAGCACTTGGAATTATAAACATAATAATCGATAAAAAGTTAAATATGTCTTTGAAAGACTTAATTGACTTTTCCCTTTATATTTATATAGAGGAGAACAATTTAGCTTGTGATTTTAATAAAGTAAGAAAAGAAATAGTTGACTTTTTTATGGCTAGAATTAAAAATATGCTGACAGATCAAAAAATCAGACATGATGTTGTAGATGCTGTTATATCTACAGGAACTGACAATATTTATGATATTGTCATAAGAGCAAATAAGATTATTAAATGGCTAGAAATGGATAAGTCAGCAGAAACAATTGCATCATTTGACAGATTGACTGTATTATCTGAAAAAGCAATTTCTTCAAATGTAGTTAGAAATCTGCTTTCGAAAGAAGAAATTGAATTATATGATGCCTATAACAGAATAGAAGATAAATTTTATACATTGATTAATAAAAAAGAATATGATAATGCTTTAGTTCTACTAAGTAGTCTTTCTGATGTGATAAATAATTATTTAGATAATGTAATGGTAATGGTTGAGGATGAAAACATAAGAAATAATAGATTAGCTTTGATTAAGTTAATAAGGGATATGAGTTTAAATATTTGTGATTTATCTCTTATTCAAATATAAAAATAAAGTAAAAATAGGAGTGTTCGCTTTGAGCACTCTTTTTATTAAAATAAACAAGGATTTAATATTACTAGTTTAGAATATATAATATATTGAGTTATTAATAGAAAGGAGATAAAAATGAATATTAGACAAAGAACTGAAGAAGAAGAAAAAACAAGATTATCTCCTTTTGCTCAATTAAGCCTAAACAGCAAAGGAAGAGAGAAAGCTGAGATCAAATGTGAAATACGAACAGATTATCAACGTGATAGAGACAGAATAATTCATTCAAAAGCATTTAGAAGATTGAAACATAAAACTCAGGTATTTATAGCACCTGAAGGTGATCACTACAGAACTAGGCTCACTCATACACTAGAAGTTTCTCAAATTGCTAGAACTATAGCAAGAGCATTAAAGCTAAACGAAGATTTAGTTGAAGCTATTTCATTAGCTCACGATTTGGGGCATACACCATTCGGGCATACAGGAGAAAAAGTATTAGACAATTTGCATCCTAATGGTTTTAAACATAACATTCAAAGCTTAAGGGTTGTTGATTTATTGGAATATCATGAAAATAGACCGGGACTGAATTTGACATTTGAGGTGAGAGAGGGTATAATTAATCACTCTGGAGAAAATGTTTCATCAACATTGGAAGGACAACTTGTAAAATATGCTGATAGAATAGCTTACATCAATCATGACATAGATGATGCAATTAGAGCAGGTGTGATTAGTAGTAAAATGTTGCCAAGTGATTGTGTAAAAATATTAGGGGATACTCATTCAAAAAGAATTAACACATTAATAACTAATATAATTATGAGTAGTTCAGGCCAAAATGTGATTAAGATGAGCGATGAAGTTAGAATTCAAATGGAGAATTTAAGAAATTTTATGTTTGAAAATGTATATTACAATAAAAAAGCTAAAAAAGAAGACGATAAAGCAGAGTATGTAGTAGAACAAGTTTACAATTATTATTTCAAACATTTCGATAAATTACCAGAAGATACTATGCTAATTTATAAAGACACTTTAGCAACAAAAGAAGACATAATTTGTGATTATATAGCAGGGATGACAGACAGATTTATAGTTAATATTTTTATGGATTTGTTTGTACCAAAAGCCTGGGATAAGATATGAAAATGGTGGTATTAAATGGTGCTTCTTGATGATAATGTAGTTGATAAAATAAAAGAAGAAGTTGATATTGTTGAGTTGATTGGGAGTTATGTTCAATTAAAAAAGACTGGCGTGAATTATTCTGGTCTTTGCCCTTTTCATTCTGAAAAGACACCTTCATTTATAGTTTCGCCTATTAAGAAATTGTATCACTGTTTCGGTTGTGGAGAAGGTGGAGATGTAATAGGTTTTATTATGAAGAGGGAAAACCTAGATTTTATTTCTGCTATTAAGTTTCTATCAGATAAATATAATATTGAAGTTGGTATTAAAGATAATGAGCTAGGTAATAGTTTAAAGAAAAGAATATTTGACATAAACGCTATTAGTAGTGAATTTTTTCACAAAAATTTATTGCAAAATAAGCATGCCCAAGAATATTTATATAATAGAAAAATAAACTTAAAAATTGCAAAAGAATTTAATATAGGTTTTGCATTAGATTCTTGGGATTCTTTGGTTAAATATTTAAAGGAAAAAGGAATAAGTGAAGAAGAGATAGTAAGGGCTGGATTAGCTAGTAGAAGGAAAAATGGGAATGGATATGTCGATAGATTTAGAAATAGGATTATTTTTCCTATTTTTGATGTCAAATCAAGAATCATAGGGTTTGGAGGTAGAGTCCTAGATAATTCATTACCTAAATATTTAAATTCTCCAGACTCAATAGTTTTTAGCAAAAGGAATCATTTATATGGATTAAATAATTTCATAAAATCTTCAGTTCGAAATAGGATTATCTTGGTTGAAGGCTATATGGATGTAATTTCTTTACAAAGCAAAGGAATTACTGGTGCTGTAGCGAGCTTAGGAACTGCTCTGACAGTTGAACAATCAAAATTATTAAAGAATTATAGTTCTGAGATATACATATGTTATGACTCTGATGAGGCTGGAGAAAGAGCTACATCTAAAGCAATTGAAATACTAACAAGAATCGGAGTAGAACCAAAAGTTATTATTTTACCAACAGGAAATGACCCTGATGATTTTATCAATAAAAATGGAATTGATGAATTTGAAAATCTTATCAATAATGCTTTATCTTTCGTTGAATTTAAAATACAAAATGTTGAGAAAAAATTCGATATTACCAAAGAAAACCAAAAAATATTATTTTTACAAGAAGTTGCTAAAATTTTAGCTGATTTGAAATCTTCAGTAGCTAGAGAAATATATATACAAAAATATTCTGATAGATATAATGTATCAAAAGAATCCATTACAAGAGAAATGGGTATAAATATATCGAAAGAACCTAAAAAAACTTTAGTTAAGAAAGAGAAAACAACATATATTAAAGCGGAATTGGAAGCAATATCATTACTATTACTCAATAACGAAGAGACTAAAAAGTTATTGGATTATTTAGATGAAGATCATTTTCAAGATTTCTATTGCAAATTATGTTTTACCACATTAAAAAATAGGATAAATAATTCAATGAATATTTCGCCTCAAGACATTTTAACAGATCTTTCAGATTATGTTGATTATAGACCAATGATAGAAAAAATATTATTTAGAGAGACAAACTTTGATATTAGCAAATTAGACGAAATAATTACAGATGTTATAAACAATTTAGAGTTAAATAAGCTCATTGCTAGAAGAGAAAAACTGATAAAAAAAATAAAGGAAGCTGAAAATGATGAGAAATACAATGAAGAAATTATTAAACTTACTATGGAAGTAGCTCAACTTAATAAAGAAATAGCTCTGATTAACAGAAATGGGGAGGAAGTAAGTTGGACGAAAAAATAAAGGATAATAAAAATAATTTAACTAGCAAACAGATTGCTGAAAACAATTTAATTAAAAAAGGCAAAAAATATGGTTTGCTTACAGATAAGGAAATTTTTGATACACTAGAAAGTATTGAATTAGAGCCTGAGGAAATTGATGAATTCTATCAAAAGTTAGAAGAATTAAATATAGATATAATAGAAGAAAAGGAAGATATAGAAGTTGAAGATATAATTCGAGATCCTGAAGATATGATAACAGATATTGCAATAGATGATGTTGAAAGTGAAGTTGATGATGACATTAAAGGGGATATAACTTTACCTAAAGGCGTAACTGTCGATGATCCAGTTAGAATGTATTTAAAAGAAATAGGCAAAATTCCACTATTGTCAACTGAAGAAGAAATTGAACTTGCAATGAGAATGGAAAATGGGGACGAAGAAGCTAAGAGGAAACTTGCAGAAGCAAACTTAAGATTAGTAGTTAGTATTGCTAAAAAATATGTAGGTAGAGGTATGCTTTTTTTAGATTTGATACAAGAAGGTAATCTAGGGTTAATGAAAGCAGTAGAGAAGTTTGAATATAAAAAAGGTTTCAAATTTAGCACTTATGCTACTTGGTGGATTAGGCAAGCAATAACAAGAGCAATAGCAGATCAAGCAAGAACTATAAGAATACCTGTTCATATGGTAGAAACTATAAATAAATTAGTCAGGATACAAAGACAATTAGTGATGGAATTAGGTAGAGACCCAACACCTGAAGAAATCGCAGTTGAGATGGAAATGGATGTTGAGAAAGTTAGAGAAATAATGAAAATAGCTCAAGAGCCAGTTTCTTTAGAAACACCAATAGGGGAAGAAGAAGACAGCCATTTAGGAGATTTCATACCTGATGAAGAAATACTTGCACCAGCTGATGCAGCTACTTTTACAATGTTAAAAGAACAGTTAATGGAAGTTCTAGATAGTTTAACACCTAGAGAACAAAAAGTATTAAAATTAAGATTTGGTCTTGAAGATGGCAGAGCAAGAACTTTAGAAGAAGTAGGAAAAGAGTTTGATGTAACACGCGAGAGAATTAGACAAATAGAAGCTAAAGCTTTGAGAAAATTAAGACATCCTAGTAGAAGTAAAAAATTAAAAGATTTTTTAGAATAAGATTCGTTTACCGAATCTTATTTTTGAAAGGAGAAATAATGAAATTATCAAAAAGACTTCAATCTCTAATAAATTATGTGCCTCAAAATTCGATTGTTGCTGATATTGGAACTGATCATGGATATGTACCTTGTGCTTTAATTGAAAATGGAATTTCTAAATATGTTATTGCAACAGATGTGAGCCAAAATTCTTTATCAAAGACAACTGAACTGATAGACACAAAGCTTTTTAAAGATAAGATAACAACGAGAGTAGGAAACGGTTTAGAGCCAATCAAACCATTTGAGGTGGACACAGTTATTATAGCAGGGATGGGAGGGACTCTAATTTCTGAAATACTTAATCAAAATCTAAAGAAAGCCGACACATACATTAATTTTATTTTGCAACCTATGGTTGCTTCAACTGAGTTGAGAATTTTCTTAAACAATAATGGATTTGAAATTATTGATGAGGATTTGGTTGAAGAAGACGACTTTATTTATGAAATCATTTTTGCTAAAAGAGGGCTTGAATTTATTGGTGATGATATTTATTTTGAAATAAGTAATAAATTAATAAATAAAAAACACCATCTGTTAGAAAAATTTATATCAAAAAAAATTGAACAGTGTATTGATGTTAAAAAGGAATTAGAGGATCATTTATACTCTCAAAAGGCAAATGAAAGATATGACGAGATAGAGCACAAAATATTAAAATATAAGGAGGTGCTTAAATGCTTGTAAGAGACGTAATCGAGGTAGTAGAAAAATTTGCCCCATTATTTTTAGCGGAAGAATGGGATAACTCTGGACTTCAAATTGGAAATTTAGACACAAAAGTAAAAAAAATATTGCTAAGCCTTGATTTAACAGAGGAAGTAGTAAATAAAGCTATAGAAGATGGTTACGAATTAATAATAACACATCATCCATTTTTATTTAATCCAATAAAGTTGTTGGAATTAAACACTTCCAAAGGGAGATTAATAGAAAAAATAATAAAAAATGATCTTAATATATATTCTGCTCATACTAATTTAGATCTAGCAAAAGGTGGAGTAAATGATGTACTGGCAACTCTATTAGAATTGAAGGAAACATCTATATTAAGTCCAATTTGCGATAATTCTTTATATAAGATAGCTGTTTATGTTCCAAAAACTCATGAACAAAGCATATTAGATGCATTGTCAAAAGCTGGAGCAGGAGCTATTGGGAATTATAGTGATTGTAGCTTTGCTGTAAATGGAATTGGAAGATTTAAACCTAAACTAGGAAGCAATCCATTTATTGGAGAGCTCAATAAGATTGAACAAGTTGAAGAAGTTAAAGTTGAAGCAATTGCAACTAAGGATATTTTAGACAATGTAATAACAGAGATAAAGAAAGCGCATCCTTATGAAGAGGTTGCTTTAGATGTATTTAAATTAGAAAATTATAATTTTCAATTTGGATATGGAAAGATAGGGAATATTGAACAAATGCAACTTAGAGAATTTATTGAATTAATAAAAATAAAGTTGGATACTGACAAATTACTAGTTTACTCAATTAAAGATGATGAATTTCCTATTTCTAAGGTGGCAGTATGTGGAGGTAGTGGAAGTGATTTTATTACCTTAGCTAAAAAAAACGGAGCCGATTTGTATATAACTTCAGACATTAAATATCATGATGCTCAACTAGCTAATGAATTAGATCTAATATTAATAGATGCAGGACATTTTTTTACTGAAATTCCAGTGATGTATAAATTAAAAGAATTAATATTGGAAAACTTTAAAGAAGAAATAGAATGTACAGTATATAGGGATTATTGCTATTGTAGCAATATTTTATGAGGTGATAAACCGTGAGTGATTTAGATTTAATATATGAGTTAGACATAATTTACAACGAAATAACAATAAAAGAAAAAGAATTAGAAAGACTAAACAATAGATTGGAAATAAATAAAACAGAGGAAGAAAAGAAAAGATATATAATTGAATTAGACAATTTGAATAATTTACTTAATGATAAGCACAGCATATTAAGGAAAAAAGAAAATGAACTAAAAGACTATAAATATAAGCTTAATAATTTAAAAGATAGCTATGAAAAAACAAATGTAAAAGATACTAAACAGTATGAATATTTTATTAGTTCTATAAACAATTTAGAAAATAAAATCGATTTGTTAGAATCAGAAATTTTAGAGTTAATGATTAGTGAGGATAAAATTAGTAATAACATTATTAGAGTAAAAGAAAAAATCAAAGAAATATCCGATGAAATTGTCAACTTATATGATGCTAACTATGCTAATGTAGATATATTAAAAAAAGAAATAGAAGCTTTACAAAAAGAAGTTTTAGAGATACGCAAAAAAATATCTATAAGTAAATTATCTGAATATGAAAAAATTAAATATAGAAAAAAAAGAGCAGTAGCAGAAGTTAAAGATAAAGCATGTACTTCTTGTGGTATGATCCTGCCAACTTCTTATATAGATTTTTTGAAAAAAAGTGATGATATAATAGTTTGCGAAAATTGTGGAAGCATTCTATATATAAACAAAGAATAAAATTACAATCAAAATATTGATATAATTATAATATTTATTTAGCTATCAATCTATGATATAATAAATAAAAGAGTAAGTTGTATGGTCGCATGCAATAGCATGAGGAAAGTCCGTGCTCCATAGAGCAAGGTGCTGGGTAATACCCAGTGGGGGTGACCCTAAGGAAAGTGCAACAGAAAGAAACCGCCACAATGGCAAGGGTGGAAAGGCGAGGTAAGAGCTCACCAGCATTTAGGTGACTAAATGGCTATGTAAACCCCATCTGGAGCAAGACCAAGAAGGAGCTTAAGAAGATAGTTGCTCGCTATCGCTCCAAAGGTAGGTCGCTTGAGCACATTGGTGACAATGTGCCTAGATAGATGACCATATAAACAGAACACGGCTTATAGACTTACTCATCACGTGAACCTATTAAGGGAGTACCTTAATAGGTTCTAATTTTTTAGAAAATTTAAAATCACAAAAATTGTAATCGTTTTGTAATAATTTTATTGTATAATCAACCACAGTGATTTATAATATAGCTAATAGGGCAAAATGCCAGACAAGGGGTGTGGATGTTGAAAAGTAGATTAATTAATACATTTATTTTAGCGTTGTTTGTTTTTATTTTGAGTGTAGGGTTTAAAGATGCAGGAATATTTGTTACAGACTATACTGTTAAAATTGATGATAAGGTTGTTGAAAAATTTAAAGATGGTGAAGAAATAGTTTTAGCAAAAGAAAATAAAGATAGCTTTCAAGTTATAAAAGGTGATTCCACTTATTTAATTCCCAAAAACGCAATGATAAGAACTACAAGAGGAACAAATGAGTATAAAACTATCGCTGAAACTAAAGTATATGCTGATGCATCCTATGACTCCAAAGTGATAACAACTCTTAAGGAAGGAACGATTGTAAGTCTAGAGAAAACAAACAAAGAGTTCGGTTATTTTACATATGCTAAGGATAAGGCTGGATTCATTGACTTTTCATCATTACAAAGAATTGAAAAACAAAATATTACTTATGGATACGCAAAAGAAGATAAAGTAATTAGCAGCAATGGCAAATATCTAGCTTTGATTAAAAACGAAAAAGTTTCAATTATAGATTATAAAGATGGGAAATATATAATTACAGATAATAAAGGGAATGAATTTACTGTTGGCAAAACTTTGATTGGATTATATGAAACTCTTGAAGATATTAGCAGAGGTGCAACAAGAACAGCAAGTGATGATATAACAGATATTATAAATGCTGCACATAGCCTAATTGGAAAGCCTTATGTATATGGGGCTACTGGACCAAATAGTTTTGATTGCTCAGGTTTTACTTATTCATTATATAGAAATGTATTAAATATAACCATACCTAGGTCATCAATAAACCAAGCTAATGCAGGGATTAAAGTAAACAAATTTGATCTAAGACCTGGAGATTTAGTATTTTTTAATACTGTTGGTAGAAATATCTCTCATGTAGGATTATATATTGGAGATGGTAAGATGATCCATGCATCGTCAGGGAGAAAAATGGTAACTATAGATAATATTTTTTCAGGATGGTACAGTGGAAGATATGTTACAGCTAGAAGAATAATAAAATAAGTGCTTTTAATTAAGCACTTTTATTTATGGGAAAGAGGTGTTATTTTGGGATTTATTATAGATGGTAAAATCATAGCAAGAAGTATCAAAGAGGATATAAAAGAACAAGTAAATTCTTTAAGAGAGAATAAGTATATTCCAAAACTAGCTATTGTTAGAATAGGCGATAATTCTAGTGATATCTCATATGAGAAAAGCATAGTAAAGGCTTGTGCTGATGTAAATATTGAAACTGAAAAAATCACATTAGATAATGATATAGATACGACTAAGCTACAAAATATAATAAAATTATTGAATGATAGAGATGATATAACTGGGATAATTGTTTTCAGACCATTTCCATCTAATATAGACGAAAGCTTAATTAGAAATACTATAGATATAGATAAAGATGTGGACTGTATGCATCCTATTAATTTAGAGAGGATATTTGAAGGTGATTATACTGGATTTACTCCTAGCACGTCAAAAGCTGCACTATTAGCTTTAATTAAGAGTGGGGTTGAATTAGAGGGCAAGAAAATTGCTATAATTAATAGGTCTATGGTTGTTGGTAAGCCATTAGCTATGATGTTATTATCTAATAATGCAACTGTTACAATTTGTCATTCAAAGACTAAGGACTTAAAGTCAATAACGAGGAGCTCAGATATTGTAATAACTGCCTTAGGAAGAGCTAAATATTTAGATAAAGATTATTTCAACAAAGATTCTATAGTCATAGATGTTGGAGTAAGCTTAGACTCTGATGGCAAAATATCTGGAGATGTTGATTTCTCAGACGTTTTGGATAACGTAAAGATGCTAACCCCTGTGCCTGGAGGAGTTGGGAGTATTACAACCTGTGTTTTGCTTGAAAACACAATAAAAGCAGCTTTAAAACAAAGGACCTTGATTTAAAATCAAGGTCCTTTGTTTTAAGGATTTTCTCCTTCGACAGGAGTCTCGTTATTATTTCCTCCATTCCCATTTGGATTTTCAGGATCGAAAGGAATGATAGGAGAATCCGGTTCCTCAATAGGAGGTAATATTATTGTTGATTCATTATGATCTGTGCATATTTCAGTAGGAGCTTCATAATCAAAATCAAGAGGAACTATTCCATTATTATCAGCAGGATTATAAGGCGGATTACGTCTTATAAATACCCTTGTCGCTAAATTTTCTTCAGGACAAAACTCGTTAGCAATCTTACCATTAGTTGTATCTATTGTTAATTCTACATGTGTTTCACAAATTGAAGTTGGTTCTGTCCCTCTTACAAAATACTCGTCTCTAATTGTTCCTCTAGGATCCTTATGGCAATGTTCAGAAGGCAGCAATCCAGATTGTGTACAAATTGTCTGTGTAACTATTCCTTCAGGCACTGGATAACTCATTTTGCTTTCTAACCCCTCATGAATAACGGTATTAATATGTTTCCAAAGAGTTGCCACTGTTGAACTGCCTTTAGATAGTGTTATTTTAGGAGTATCATTACCTATCCAAGTCCCTGTAACATAATATGGCGTATAACCTACAAACCATATATCTGCTTGATTTTGAGTAGTACCAGTTTTACCAGCTACAACCATATTTGGCATTTTTGCTCTTGAAGCAAGACCGTTTGATACAGTAGTTCTTAGGATATCACCCATTATAAATGCAACTTGTTCTGAGGTGATACGGGTTTCTTCTGGAACATTATCAATTAGAATATTTCCATTTTTATCTAGAACTTTGGTGAATGATATAGGTTCAACATATACACCTTTATTAGCTATAGCACCATAACCTGCAGTTAATTCCAATGGAGTAAGACCATTGCTCATTCCTCCTAATCCTAAAGCTGCTAGGTTTTCATCGTTTATGTTTGGATTATCTTTTGCTCTAATTATACTATCATTAATATTAAGTTTATCTAAGAATTCTAAAGAAGTGTTTATGCCGATGTCTTGTAAAACTTTTACTGCATTTACATTAACTGACTGCTCAACACTTTTTCTTAATGTGTGAAGACCTCTATACCCGGAATACCAGTTTTTAGGCCAAATTTCTCCACTTGAATTATAAAATGGGATATCATCAATTACACTTGCTGCTGTATACGATGAATTAAGCGCTGGCCAATATACAGATAGTGGTTTTATAGCAGAACCTGGCTGCCTCTTTGAATCAGTGGCTCTATTCAAAATACGTGAACCTTTAACATCTCTGCCACCGACTACCGCTTTTATATGTCCAGTTTTGTAATCTATAGTTATCGTGGCTGATTGAGGTTGAACAATTCCTTCTTTTTGCACATAATAGTATTTATTATTTAATATTAAGTTGTCATCAATTATTTGATAAAAATCACTTTTGCTATCTAGATAAGACTTATCAATTATAATTTTACCATTTTCAACCTTGTAATTATCTTCATCCAACATAACAGATCCAACAGTGTGGGTAACTAAATTCTTCTTTTCGTCAATAGTGTAAAAATCTGCAATATCAAAGTGTTTTGCATAAGGGGTAACCTTCTTTGAATCTATAATTAAATTCCCGTTTTCAAAAGAATATTCTCCAGATTTTAATATCAAATTATTATCATCATCCATCAGATTACTTTTTTTATAGAAGATTATATTATCATTTGAATCAATAATATCTCCTGACCTATTGCTTGACCAATCTATTAATACAGGATTTTTATAATTTTGAGTATCTCCAAATAATATTTCAACAAAATTATCGTATATGTTTTCTAATTGTCTTTGCATATTCAAATCGATTGTAGAATATATACTTAATCCTCCAGTATACAATAAATCTTGTGCTTGTTCAAATGTAAACCCTTTATCTTCTATCAATTTATCGATTACATCTTTTTTAACCATATCAGTGAAATATGAAGAAATATCATTTAATTTTTTTTGCTCAGGTTTTAGGCTGCTTTTCATATCTTGATTTAAAGCCTCTTCATATTCAGCTTGGCTAATTTTACCAAGTTCAAGCATTTTATTTAAAACTATTCTTTGCCTTTTAACAGATTCTTCATTAAAAACACAAATATATTTTTCTCCTAAGACTTCTATTTCTCCTACTTCGAAGTGTTTCTCAGGGTCAAAATCTTCTGGTTTTACCCTATAATATGGCTGATAGTTAGCAGTGCTTTTAACTATTCCAGCAATCATAGCAGCTTCAGCCAATGTCAATTCTTCAACATCTTTAGAAAAATATGTTCTAGAAGCTTCTTGAACCCCATAGGCATTTTGACCAAAATAGTTTCTATTTAAATAAGCTTCAAGAATCTGATCTTTTGACAAGACTTTCTCTACTTGCAACGCTAAATAAGCTTCTTTAATTTTTCTTGTAATTGAAATGTCGTTATTTAAGTAAACATTTTTAACTAATTGTTGTGTGATTGTACTACCACCACGTAAACTTCCCTTAGTTATATTATCAATTAATGCAGCACCTATTCCTCTTATATCCACACCAGGATGTTCAAAAAACCTTTCATCCTCAATTGCAACAAATGCATCTATTAAATGTTTTGGCATCTTTGTTATGCTTACTACAGTTCTTAATTCCTCAGCTTGTATTTTTTCCACTAAATTTCCTTCTAAATCATATATAGTTGAAGTTTGATTTAAAGATGAAACTATAGTTGTAGGGTCAATCTCAGGAACTTCACTGATTATACCCACAACCCCCATACCTACTACGCCAGTTGTTAGTATGCCCACAAATAACAATGACAATAATATTATTTTAAGAGTTTTCAAACCAAAGCCCTCGCTTTCTTAAAAAATAAAATACAACTTATAATATACCTAGTAATTATAACACAATATTCAATTATATAAAAGTGTTGCCAATATAGTGTATTTATGTAGTATAATGAGATTGTTAATACTAGATTTTAAAGTGAGGATTATTTATGGAAAATACATTATTAGTGGCAGTGGAATTACCTGGAGAAGATATAGAAACATCTCTTGATGAATTGAATGAATTAGTAAAAGCAGCTGGAGGTAAAGTTGTCGCAAGTGTCGTTCAGAAAAGAGATAAAATAGATGCGAAATTTTTTATCGGCAGTGGTAAAGTCGAAGAGATCAAGGATATCTCTAAAAAGACCGATGTTGATTTAATCGTGTTCAATAATGAACTTTCACCTGCACAGTTAAGGAATCTCGAAGAAGCTATTGAAATAAAAATTATTGATAGAACAATGTTAATATTAGACATTTTTTCTAAAAGAGCTGTTACTAAAGAGGGGAAACTACAAGTGGAGTTAGCTCAACTCAAATATATTCTACCTAGATTAACAGGGATGAGAGATTATTTATCGAGAGAAGGAGGAGGAATAGGTACTAGAGGGCCAGGTGAACAAAAGCTTGAAATCGATAGAAGGCATATACAAAAGAAAATAAATACAATTGAAATCAAATTGAAACAGATTGAAAAAGAAAGAGAAATAAAGAGAAATAAAAGGAATTCATCAAATTTACCTGTTGTTGCTTTGGTAGGTTATACAAATTCTGGGAAATCTACTATTCTTAACAACATAATAAGGAAGCACTCTTCTAAAGACAAATCGGTTTATGCAAAAGATATGTTATTTGCTACTTTAGATACAGCACATAGAAAAGCTAGACTGGAAAATGGAGAGGAAGTTATTTTTGTAGATACTGTTGGTTTTGTATCAAATCTACCGACAAAACTTGTTGAAGCATTTAAAAGCACACTAGAAGAAATAAAATATGCTGATCTTTTAGTGCATGTAATAGATATTTCTAATAAAAATATAGATCTACAAATTAAAACAACTATGGATATTATAAAAGATTTAGGAGCAAATCAAATTCCAATAATCAATGTATTTAATAAAACTGATAAAGTCTCAAATAATGATATATTAGTAAATTTGGAAAACATTGGAGAAAAAATATATATATCTGCGTTAGATGACAAAGACATAAGTTACTTATTAAATGTAATAACTGAAAGACTAAAAGACATAAAGTCAATTTAACTTTTATTTATTCATGGTAAGAGGATGATTTATGAAGAACTTAATTTTCAAAACATTATATCAAAATTCAAAAATAGAATTAGATATCAATAAATCTAAATTCATAGCTTCGGCATATCCGGTAAAAAGTCAAATAGAAGCTACTAATAGAATAGAAGAAATTTCAAGGGTTTACCATGATGCAACTCATAATTGCTATGCATACATTATATCTGATGAAACAAATTTATATGAAAAATTTTCCGATGACGGAGAACCGTCAGGAACAGCTGGATTACCAATCCTTCAAACATTAAAAAATAAAAGCTTGATAAATTCTTTAATAATTGTAACTCGTTATTATGGAGGGATAAAACTTGGCAAAGGAGGGTTGGTAAGAGCATATACTAATGCATCCTTGTTGGCAATCGAAAATTCAAAAATTGCAATAATGAAAAAACATTGTATATATAATATAGAAATAAACTATAATTACAAAAATATCATAGATAAAATAATAAAAGATAATAATTTATTCTTAGAAAATGTTATTTACTTGGAAAAAATATCAATGATAATTAATATTGATATGGAAATTGAAGATAAAATAATAAAAAAAATGATAAGTGCAACGAATGGTGAAATAAAATATGAAAAAATAAGCACAACATATAAATCGATTGCGTTTGAATACTAAAAAAATATGGGTATATATTAACTCGAGGTGATTAAGATGAGAGGATATGAAAGCTTAAAGGAACAAATGTTAAATCTTAAAAATTGGGCAGTGGTTGGGGTAACTGCAAAACAAGATAGGTATGGGTATAAAATATGGAAGATACTTCAGGAGCACGGATACAATGTTTATGGAGTAAGCCCTAATTATGAAGAAATAGAAGGGATTAAAATTTATCATACTATAAGTGATATTCCTGATAATATTGATGTCGTAGATATGGTAGTAGCACCAAGAATTAGCATAAATATATTGGATGAAATAAAGCAGAATGGAATAGAACTAGTTTTTTTTCAACCAGGCTCTTATGATGAAGAAGTTTTAAAAAAGGCAGATGAATTAGGTTTGTCATATATAATAGAAGATTGTATTTATGCAACTTTGAAAGCAATGGAAAAATAAATTTATCAGTCAAGGGAGTGAAATAATGAAGGACCCGAATAAGGAAATTGAGGGAATTGTTGAATGGTTAAGAGAAAAAGTAACATCAGCAGGTGCTAAGGGTTTAGTTTTTGGGCTCAGTGGAGGTATAGATTCTTCTGTCATAGCAGGTTTAAGCAAATTAGCTTTTCCTAGCGAATCACTTGGTGTAATAATGCCAATAAATAGCAATGTACAAGATGAAAGCGATGCCCTTTTAGTTGCGAAAACTTTGGATTTAGATACTATAAATATAGATTTAAGTGGAATATACCAAAGTTTTCTTAAGTCATTGCCATTTGAAGGCGAAAATCCGATGGCAAAAGCAAATTTAAAGCCTAGACTTAGAATGATGACTTTATATTTTTTTGCTCAAGAAATGAATTACTTAGTATGTGGTTCAAGCAATAAATCAGAATTGGAAATAGGCTATTTTACGAAATATGGAGATAGTGGTGTTGATTTGTTGCCATTAGCTGATTTTGTAAAATCAGAAATTAAACAACTAGCTGAAGAATTAAAAATTCCAAGGGACATAATTGTTAAAGCTCCTTCAGCTGGATTATGGGAAGGACAAACTGACGAAAAAGAATTAGGATTTAGTTACGATATATTAGACAAATATATCAGAACTGGAGAAGGACCAGAGGAAATAGTTAAAAAAATCAAGGAATTAAACATGAAATCTCAACATAAAAGAGAATTTCCTCCTATTTATAAAAAAATTAGTGAAAATTGATCTCTCTTGTGCTAGAATATATGAGTTAGTGAATAAAAGGAGAGGTGCTATATGTCAGGACATTCTAAGTGGAACAATATTAAAAATAAAAAAGGTAAAGAAGATGCTAGAAAAGGAAAAGTTTTTACTAAACTAGCTAGATACATCATGGTAGCAGCCAAAGAAGGAGGCCCTGATCCAGACTATAATCCTTCCCTTAAAGCAGCTATTGAAAAGGCTAAAGCTGAAAATATGCCTAACGAGAATATCGAAAGAGCCATAAAAAAAGGGACAGGAGAATTAGGTAATCAAGTATTTGAGGAAATAATGTATGAAGGATATGGGCCATCAGGTATAGCCTTAATGGTTAGTTGTTTAACTGATAACAGAAATAGGACTGCATCAGAAGTAAGACATGCTTTTGATAAATTCGGTGGAAACTTAGGACAAACTGGTTCAGTTTCATATTTATTTGATAGGAAAGGAATATTGGCCATAGAAAAAGATGATAACATTGATGAAGATGAGTTGACATTGTTGGCAATAGATTTAGGAGCAGAAGATATATATATAGAAGAAGGCGGATATCAGATAATAACTGACCCTAAAAACTTTTCTAAAGTAGAAGATGGGTTAAAGGAAGCTGGCTATAATTTTATAATGGCTGAAATTTCTTATATCCCTCAAACAACCATAACTTTAACAGATGAAAAAGACATAAAGAATATGAATCGTTTACTTGAAATATTAGAAGATAATGATGATGTTCAGGAAGTCTATCATAACTGGGAGATGCCTGAAGAAGAATAAAAGGGGGATCTCCAATGAAAAAAATAGACTATGTATTATTAGTTATATTGATTATAAGCATTTCTATTTTTGCATTAATTACAGCACTAGAAAACAATGCATATAATTTAGATTATTACATGGGATCCTATTCAAAGAATAATGTATATGAAATAACTAACAAATCATATGATGAGCTAGAAACAATATCTAAGAAGATAATTGAAGTAATAAAAGGCAATGCAGATGCAAATGAACTTGAGCCTTATTTCAATCAAAAAGAAATTCATCATATGAGAGATGTCCAAGGTTTGTTTAACATAGCTAAGATATTGAAACTAATATCAGCTATTTTAATTATTATTTTAATTTTTTATTTTTTGAAAAAAGAAAAAGCAAATATAATGGGTAAATGGATAGGATTAGGGCTAGTGGTTAATTATTTCATTCTATTAATTCTTTTTTTACTAGTTACTACTGATTTTAACAGATACTTCATAAAGTTCCATGAATTATTTTTTAGTAATGACTTATGGATTTTAGATCCAAGTAAAGATTTACTAATCCAATTAATGCCAGAAGCTTTTTTTACTGATATTATCATCAATATTTTAATCAGATTTATTGTATATATTTTGATAGCTCAATTCATAGGTTATATTTTTTATAAAAAAGGCTTATATAATATACCGTCATTTAAAAAGACGAAATGATATTTATTTTTAATAATAAATATAGAAATTACATGACAGAGTAGGTATAGAGCGTTAAGTGCTTGAGGATGGGAAGTTGCTTCAAGACGAAAGATATTTCTGCGATTCTATGCCGCATCCGCTGTCGATTAAAGGCTTTCTTTAGTCGACAGTTACTGTCAACTAAAGAAAGGAGATTTATATGGAAAAGAAAAAAAACAAAATAAGTTTAGCAATAATGGTTAGAGCAGGATTCTTAGTAGCAATATCTATTGTTATGACAAGATTCGCATACGTAATGCTTCCGGTTGCTGGGGTTGGTGCACTTAGAATTAGTTTTGGGGAAGTCCCACTAATGATTTCAGGAGTAATGTTTGGCCCAATGGTAGGCGCATTAACTGGTATAGCAGCAGATTTAATTGGATTTCTAATTAATCCTCAAGGACCATATTATCCAGGGTTTACGATAAGTTCAGCGCTTTGGGGAATTATACCAGGATTATTTGTAATTTATTTCAAGAGCAGGAAAAATGATGAAAACATTTATTCTTTTAATAAAATGTTGATAATTGCTTTTGTAACAACCATTATAGTTTCTGTTTTATTAAATACTTTATGGCTTTCACAATTATTTGGCAGAGGATTTATGGTATTACTACCTACAAGACTTATTGCAAGTATAATAAATATACCAATCTACGCTTTTGTTATTTCTTATCTTATGAAATATTTAAAACAATTTGCAAATTTAGATTAATCAGCAATAGGCTTCCATATGGGAGCCTATTGCTTTAAAGAGGTGAAAAATATGCTGAGATTTTTAACAGCAGGAGAATCTCATGGAGAAAAGTTAATTGGTATTTTAGAGGGGATTCCTTCAAATTTAAAAATAGACGAAAAATTTATTAACCGTGAATTATTAAGAAGAAAAATGGGGTACGGAAGATCTAATAGAATGAAAATAGAATCAGATAAAGTAAAAATATTGTCTGGAATTAATGAATACTATTATACTACTGGAGCACCTCTGGCATTAGAAATTATTAATTTAGGGAAAGAAATACCAAAGGTTGACTATCTAGAGCCAAGACCTGGACATGCAGATTTAGCAGGTCTAATAAAATATAATCAGCCTGATGCTAAATACATAATGGAAAGGGCTTCGGCAAGAGAAACAGCCATGCGAACCACTATTGGAGCCATCTGCAAGTTATTTTTGTCTGAGTTTGGAATTAAAATATATAGTCACGTAATCTCTATAAATGATGTTGAGTCAGGCATAAACTATTATGATTCTTCTTCTGATATAGACTATTCAATAGCTGACAATTCTGTTCTTAGGATGATAGATACTAAAGCAGAAAAAGAGGCAGTAGAAAAGATTAATCTTGCTATTAAAAATGGTTTTACTTTGGGTGGAAAAGTAGAAATTATTGGTACTGGAGTACCTATTGGGTTAGGCTCTCACATACAGTGGGATAAAAGGCTCGATAGTAAAATCGCTCAAAGCATGATGAGCATTCCAGGAATAAAATCAGTTGAAATAGGATTAGGAGAAAAAATAAAAAATTTGTATGGTAATTATGCAAATGATGAAGTGTTTTATGATAAAGTTAGAGGATATTATAGAAAGACCAATTTTTCTGGAGGAATTGAAGGTGGGATGAGCAACGGGGAAGATATTGTTATTCGATTAACTATGAAACCTCTTCCAACTCAGGCTAATCCTTTGAAGACAGTTCATATAAATACAAAAGAAGAAACTTTAGCTTTTTCTCAGAGATCTGACGTTTGCGCTGTTGCTTCAATGTCAATTGTTGCCGAGTCAATGTTGGCAATTTCTTTGTCAGATTCATTTCTGGAAAAGTTTTCTGGGGATTCTTTAGAAGAGACCAAGAAAAATTTTACTAATTATAAAAACTATATTGATAAGAGATGATTTTATGATTATAAACCCAATTAATAGAGTCAACGGTGAGTTAAGAACTCCTCCTGATAAATCAATATCTCATAGGGCAATAATATTGTCTTCTATTTCAAATGGTAACAATAAAATATCTAATTTCCTATTTTCCAAAGATACTTATATGACATTAAATGCTATGAGAAAGTTAGGTATCAACATAGAGACTAATAGCGCAGCAAAAGAAGTTTATGTTCAAGGGAAAGGACTCTATGATTTAAGACCAGCTAATAGAATCTACTGTGGAAACTCAGCTACGACTATGAGACTATTGGCAGGATTATTATCTGGACAAAAATTTTCATCTTATTTATTTGGCGATGATTCATTAAATAGAAGGCCAATGGAAAGAATAAAAAAACCTTTGACTTTGATGGGGGCCAATATAAACTTAACAGACGGACATGCCCCTATATTTATTAGGCCCTCAAATTTAGAAGCGATAAACTATCATATGCAAATACCAAGTGCTCAAGTTAAATCATCTATTTTATTAGCATCATTATACACAAAAGGTATTACAAAAATCCAAGAACCAATTTTGACTAGAAATCATACAGAAATTATGTTAAAATATCTAAATTGCAATATTAGTTCTAAAGAAAAAGAAATTCAAATAACAAATCCTAATACATTAATTTCTAAAGATATATTTGTACCTGGGGATATTTCTTCTGCAGCTTATTTTATAGCATTAGCTCTGATAACAGATGAAAGTAGTTTAATTATTAGAGATGTTGGAGTAAACAAAACTAGAACTCATATTTTAGAATTATGGAAAAAAATGGGTGGCGAGATAGAGATAATCAATAAAAGAAATTTTAATGGAGAAGATGTATCAGATATCGTTGTTAAATCAAGTAAACTAAAAGGGATAGTTTTAAGCGAAGAAGATGTTTCTTTATGTATAGACGAAATACCTATATTAGCTGTAACTGCTGCATTTGCTCAAGGAGAAACTAAAATATATGGGGCGAAAGAACTAAGAGTAAAAGAATCTGACAGGCTATATTTGACTTATACTAATTTAAAAAATATGAAAGCACATGTGGAAATTGATGAAAACAATTTATCGATAATTGGAGGAAATGAAATTTTTGGGTCTGACATAGAAACTCAAAAAGATCACCGAATTGCTATGGCTTTCACAATAGCAAGCCTTAGAGCTGTAGGCTCAAGCGTTATTAAAGACTATTCATCTGTAGAAATAAGCTATCCCAACTTTTACGAAGATTTAAATAAAATAATTGAATATTAACTTTTAATTGTTTATTTAAACTTGTATAATAATTATATAACAAACAGACTCTGTAAACTAAACATGAAAAAATAGCACAATGTTTTACAAAATTGTATTAAATTAGA
>NZ_JBSQIL010000031.1:0-20491 GCF_055108775.1 Soehngenia sp.
AAACTTGAAATAATAATATATGGAGGTGTTTAAAATGTTAACAAAAGAAGAAAAAGAGAGAATAATAGAAGAGTTTAAGACACATGAAGGTGATACAGGCTCACCTGAAGTTCAAATAGCTCTTTTGACTTACAGAATTAATTCTGTAAATGATCATCTTCAAACACATAAAAAAGATCATCATTCAAGAAGAGGTCTTTTGAAAATGGTTGGCCAAAGAAGAGGTTTGCTCAGATATCTAGAAAACAAAGACATTGAAAGATATCGTTCTTTAATTGAAAAACTTGGCATCAGAGGTTAAATTAGAGCGGGACTTCCCGCTCTATTGATTTATATAAAGTAAAATGTTTGGAGGTAGATTATGGAAAAAATATATAAATATATGCTTGCAGGAAGAGAGCTTACTGTTACTATAGGTAAAGTTGCTCAACAAGCAAATGGTTCTTGTCTAGTAAGATATGGTGATACGGTAACATTAGTAACTGCAACTCAGTCAAAACAACCAAGAGAGGGTATAGACTTTTTCCCTTTGAGTGTTGATTATGAAGAAAAATTATATTCTGTTGGAAAAATTCCAGGTGGATTTATAAAAAGAGAAGGACGACCAAGTGAAAAAGCAATACTGACTTCTAGGTTAATAGACAGGCCTATTAGACCATTATTCCCTGAAGGATTTAGAAATGATGTACAAGTTGTGGCTACAGTTTTATCGGTTGACCAAGACAATAGTCCTGAAATAGCTGCTATGATTGGGTCCTCAATTGCATTATCAATATCCGATATCCCTTTTAATGGGCCAACAGGATCTGTACAAGTAGGCAGAGTAAACGGAGAATTAATAATAAATCCAAATAGCGAATTGAGAGAGATATCTGACATCAGCTTAATTGTTTCAGGGACAAAAGATGCAATTATGATGGTAGAAGCAGGCGCCAATTTTGTCACTGAAGATGTAATGCTAGAAGCAATATTAAAAGGTCATGAAGAAATCAAAAAAATATGCGATTTTATATCTGAAATCGTTAAAGACTGCGGAAAAGAGAAGTCCAAGTATGATTTGTTTATGCCAAACAAAGATGTAGAAATATTAGTCAGAGAGCTTACTACTGATAGGTTAATTGAAGCTCTTTATACTGTTGATAAAATGAAAAGAGATGAAGCAATCGATGCTTTGAAGAATGAAATATCTGAAATTGTATTACAGAAATTTCCAGATAATGAAAAAGATATAAATGAAGTTTTTGAAACAATTATGAAAGAACAAGTAAGAAGACATATAATAGAAAATGGCATAAGACCAGACAATAGAAAACTCGATGAAATAAGACCAATTAGCTGTGAAGTAGGCCTTCTCCCAAGAACTCATGGATCGGGTCTATTTAACCGAGGGCAGACTCAAGTTTTGACTATTGCTACATTGGGTGCCTCAAGTGATGTACAAATAATAGATGGCCTTGGAGAAGAAGAGTCTAAGAGATATATGCATCATTACAATTTTCCTGCTTATTCAGTCGGAGAAGTAAGACCATCAAGAGGACCTGGAAGAAGAGAAATAGGTCATGGAGCATTAGCTGAAAGAGCATTAGAACCAGTTATTCCACCAGAAAGTGAATTCCCCTATACTTTAAGATTAGTATCTGAAGTTTTAAGTTCAAACGGTTCAACATCTCAAGCTAGTGTTTGTGGTTCAACATTAGCATTGTTAGATGCTGGAGTTCCAATAAAAGCACCAGTTGCTGGTATTGCTATGGGATTGATTAAAGAAGGCGAGAAAGTTGCAATTTTATCAGACATACAAGGGCTAGAAGATCACCTTGGAGACATGGATTTTAAAGTAGCTGGTACAAAAGATGGAATCACAGCCATTCAAATGGATATAAAAATAGACGGTATAGATGAAGAAATATTAAAAGAAGCACTTGAAAGAGCAAGAATAGGCAGACTTTTTATCTTGGATAAAATGATGGAAACTATTTCAGCTCCAAGAGAAGAACTTTCTATATATGCACCAAGAATTTCTGTGCTTCAAATCAATCCAGATAAGATTAGAGATATAATTGGTCCTGGAGGAAAAGTTATAAATAAAATAATTGATGAAACTGGTGTAAAAATTGATATAGAAGACGATGGTAGAGTTTCTATAATATCTAATGATGCAGTAGCAAGCAAAAGAGCAATAGAGTTAATACAAAACATAGTTAAAGAAATTGAAGTTGGTGACATTTATCTAGGGAAAGTAACTAAAATAACAACTTTTGGTGCTTTTGTTGAAGTGTTAAATGGAAAAGAAGGATTAGTTCATATTTCTCAATTAGCAAAAGAGCGTGTAAATAAAGTAGAAGACATTGTATCAGTTGGTGACGAAATTTTGGTCAAAGTTATAGAAATAGACAATCAAGGGCGTATCAATTTATCTAGAAAAGCTCTATTAACAGATGAAAATCATCAAGAATCAGCTGAATAATAAACATTTCGCATGAACCTTAGGTTCATGTTTATTTCTTTGCGGAGGTAATAATGTTAATAACAAATTTAGATAATGGAATTAAAGTAGTAATCGAAACCAATAAATATGTGAATTCAGCAAATATAGGTATATTGGTAAAAAGTGGATCAATTTATGAAAGCTTTGATAAAATAGGAATCTCACATTTTATTGAGCATATGCTTTTTAAAGGAACTACTAACAGAACTAATCGTGATATAGCTGAAGAAATAGATTTTATTGGTGGACAAATAAATGCTTTTACTACGAAAGAACATACTTGCTTATATTCAAAGGTACCTTTCAATCATTTAACACTTGCTGTCGATATATTGTCCGATATGTTAATGCATCCACTTTTTTCGCCAAGTGAAATCGAAAAGGAAAAAAAAGTGATTATAGAGGAAATAAAGATGTATAATGATTTACCAGAAGATATTGTATTTGAAATGATGAGCAAAGTTATGTTTAAGAACAATCCTTTATCTTATCCAATTTTAGGTGTAGATGATTCTGTAAAAAATATTAACTATAATAACATCATTGAGTATTATTATGAAAGATATACTCCTGAAAATATCGTGATTACAATATCTGGGAATGTAAATATAGATGATGCTATTTTTCAGTTAAACGAAAAATTTAGTGAATTTACAAACAAACAAAATAATTTAAATGAAAACTTAATCATTAATTATGAAAACAATAAAAAATTAGAAATTGAAGGTGTACGAAAAAAAACAGAACAATTGCATCTTTGTTTTGCTTTGCCTTACTGTGGAGCTTATTCAGAGGATTATTTCACAGGATTGCTAGTAAACAACTATATTGGTGGAAGTATGAGTTCTGTTTTATACCAGACAGTCCGCGAAGAACTAGGGCTAGCTTATGAAATTGAATCTAGTGTCGAAACATATAAAGAAGCTGGAGCTTTAGAAATTTATGTCGCATTAGATGCTACTAATGCAAGTAATGTATTAGAAATCATTTGTAGAGTGTTAAATGACTTAAAAGATAATAAGATGTCTTATCAATATATTGAAAAATTTAAAGGCCAACTAATTGGGAATTACCTTTTAAGTGTTGAAAATCCATTTAACAAGATGTATGATAATGGAAAAGAGCTTTTAGACATTGGAAATGTCATAGAAGACTCACAAATTTTAAAATCAATAAATGATATTTCTATTGATAGTGTTAGTCGATTTATCGATAAATACTTCAATAATAATAAAAAATTTATTACTTATGTCGGAAATATTAAAAATAAATCGAAATTTGAAAGTAAAATAATTGATATTTTAAATTAGGAGGAAAAATGAAAGTAAAAATTGTAAATAGAAGCACAAATGGCATTCCTGAATATAAAACTGATGGAGCATCAGGATTAGACTTATATGCTTATGTAGACGAGCCAATTACCATTTATCCATTGGAAAGGGCTTTGATACCTACTGGTATTTACATAGAGCTACCCAATGGGTATGAGGCTCAAATTCGTGGTAGAAGCGGTTTAGCGCTAAATCATGGTATTACACTAGCTAATGGAATTGGGACTATCGACAGCGATTACAGAGGTGAAATAAAAATAATATTAATAAATCTTAGTTCGGAGCCGTTTGTCGTTAAAAACGGTGATAGAATTGCTCAAATGGTTTTTTCGAAATATGAAAGAGCCGATTTTATTGTAGTTGATGAAATAAATCCAACTTCACGCGGTGAAAGTGGCTTTGGACATACTGGTATTTAATTTCTGAACATTATTAACGTAAGGGGGTATAAAATGGGTTGGTTAGAAGCAATAGTATTAGGATTTTTTCAAGGAATAGCTGAATTTTTACCTATAAGTAGTTCTGGACATCTTGCTTTGCTACAACAATTTTTTGGTATTACACAAGGAAATTTGTTTTATGCAGAGATGCTTCATTTCGGAACGCTTTTATCAATTCTTATAGTATATTTTAAAGATATAAAAGCTATTGTTTTGGACTTTTTAAAGTTGATTATTTCTATTTTTAAAAGCAAAAAAATTCCTACTTTAAATTCAAATCAAAAGTTTGCTGTGCTGATATTGATAGCATCAATTCCAACAGCATTGATTGGCTTGATATTCGAAGATTTTATAGAAAGCATGTTTAGTTCAGTGTTACCAATAGGTATTGCCTTTATAGTAACTGGTTTCTTGCTTTGGTTTTCCGAAAAAAAAGGAAATGGAAACAAATCTATAGAAAATGTAACAGTTAAGGATTCAATTTTTGTTGGATTTATACAAGGATTAGCTATTTTCCCTGGAATTTCAAGATCTGGCTCTACAATTGTTGGTGCATTGCTGAGAGACTTTGATAGATCTTTAGCTACTGAATTTTCATTTATTCTGTCAATCCCAGCAGTTCTCGGATCTTTCTTAATAGGTATTAAAGGAGCTGTTGAAAATTCCTCTGTTACGATTGAATTGCCTATTTTTATAGGTGTCTTTATTTCAGCCATAACAGGTATATTTGCCATAAAAGCTCTAATAAAAATGTTGGAAAATAAAAAATTACATTATTTTTCGTTTTATCTTTGGATTATTGGTATAATAGTTATAGTATCTCAATTTATTTAATATAGGTGGTTAAATGACAACTAAAAAAAAGACTTCAAAAAAAAGTGACGAATCAAAACAATCCAAAATAAAAAACGTTAAATTACAAAATGATTTAACAGCTATAATACTCATTGGTTTATCTATTTTAGTATTAGTAGGATTTTTTACTGACAAAACTGGGTTAATAGGAAATACTTTAAATTCTATGCTTTTTTTATTGTTTGGAAATGGCTCATATGTTATTCCTTTGTTAGCTATTTACATATCAACACTTATTCTTATGGGAAACCATAAAAAAACACAAATTTTATCAATTATTATTTTGTTTCTATCTTTATTAATTATTTTAGATGGCACCAATAATACATCATTAAATTTAATCCAAAAAATAAGATTTATATTAAACAATCCATATAATCAAATCAATGGTGGTATTATCGGTGGATTGTTTGGTTTCACTTTCTATAAATTATTTGGTAATATAGGCACTTATTTGATAATTAGCTTTATAAGTGTTATTACTATAATTGCCCTAATAGGTAAAGAAAATTTTCTTAATTTTTATAATGAAAATATAAAAATAAAAATTAAAAAACCTAAAAACAATGAAATAGAAAAAGTAAGTGAAAATGCTAATAATGATCAATCTAAAGTAATTGAAGTTAGAGATTATTCAACATTAGAGGTGTCTGATAATTTATCAAAAGAAATAAATAAGCTTATGAAAGAAAGAAAAAAAGATGATAAAGTACTAATTTCTAACTCAACAGAAGATAAGCAAAGAAACAATTTGAATTATTCATTTCCACCTATAGATTTGTTAAATGATTCTATTAACAAGGGAGAAGCAAATGATAAAAAAGAAATAATAAATAATGCTAAGATCATAGAAGAAACAATGAAAAATTTTGGTATTGACGCTAAAGTAACACATGTAAATATTGGTCCTAGTATTACTTGCTATGAACTTACTCCAGCGCCAGGAATTAAACTGAGTAAAATAGTTTCATTATCAGATAATATTTCACTAAGCTTGGCAATGCCTGACATCAGGATAGAAGCTCCAATCCCTGGAAAATCTGCAGTTGGTATAGAAGTTCCAAATAAATTCAAAGATATGGTAACACTCAAAGATATGCTTTCTAGTAAAGAGTTCAAGGAATCAGCTTCAGATTTGAGTTTTGTATTAGGAAAAGATATAACTGGAAAAGTAATAGTTTCTGACATACAAAAAATGCCTCACTTATTAATCGCAGGGGCTACAGGCTCAGGTAAAAGTGTATGTATAAATACCATAATTATGAGTTTATTGTACAAAAATTCACCTGAAAATGTAAAAATGCTACTTATTGATCCGAAAGTCGTTGAACTAAATGTATATAATGGAATTCCACATTTATTAATTCCAGTAGTTACTGAGCCTAAAAAAGCAGCTCAAGCACTTAATTGGGCTGTAGGTGAAATGGAGAGAAGGTATAAATTATTTGCTCAAAACAATGTAAGAGATATACAATCTTATAATAAAAAATTTAGAAATACTGATAATAAATTACCAAAAATAATCATTATTATAGATGAATTAGCTGATCTAATGATGGTTAGCGCGAATGAAGTCGAAGATTATATCGCAAGACTTGCACAAATGGCAAGAGCAGCTGGAATGCATTTAATAGTTGCTACACAAAGACCTTCTGTAGATGTAATAACAGGTACTATTAAAGCAAATATCCCTTCAAGAATTAGTTTTGCGGTATCCTCTCAAGTTGATTCTAGAACAATTTTAGATATGGCAGGTGCAGAAAAATTACTTGGACAAGGAGATATGCTTTTTTACCCTTCAAGCATGTCAAAACCTATAAGAATTCAAGGGGCATTTGTTTCAAATGAAGAAGTTGAAAGAATAGTAGAGTATTTAAAAGAAGATAATGAAATTTCTTATGATAATGAAATTATAGAAAAAGTGACTAATAAAGATAACCATTTTCAACATGATTCAGATGATGAATTGTTAAAAGAAGCAATAGAATTGGTTGTATTAGAACAAACTGCATCTATATCACTTTTACAAAGAAAGTTTAAAATTGGATATGCAAGAGCCGCTAGATTAATAGACTCAATGGAAGAACTGGGTATTATAGGCGGATATGAAGGTAGTAAACCACGCAAAGTCTTACTAACAGAAGATGATTTGGAGGAAAAGATTTAATGAATAAGAAAAAAGTATATTTTGAGACATTAGGTTGCTCAAAAAATGAAGTAGATACAAATATAATGATATCTATATTAAATAAGGATATTTTCGAACTTACAAATGATCAAACCAAAGCCAATATTATAGTAATAAATACATGTGGATTTATTGAACCAGCTAAAATAGAATCAATAGATGCCATTTTAGAATTATCAGAACTAAAGAAATTTGGTTCATGCGAACATATTGTTCTAGCAGGTTGTTTAGCTCAAAGGTATTCAAATGAGCTGATTGATGAAATACCAGAAATCGACGCTATAATAGGAACAGGAAATATCGATAAAATAAATGAAGTACTTATAAATCTGAAAAATAAAGAAAAAACAATATTAATTGATAAAATTAATAGTTCATATCCTGAATACACAAAACGTGAAGTTAATTCATTTGTTCAATATGTTAAAATTTCAGAAGGATGTAATAACAACTGTTCTTATTGCATAATTCCGAAATTAAGAGGGAAAAATAGAAGTAGAAAAATTGAAGATATTATTGCAGAAATAACTCATTTTGTGAATAATGACGTTAAAGAAATAATTTTAATAGCACAAAATACTACAGATTACGGTATTGATTTATATGGAGAATATAAACTTTATGAATTATTAAATAGGATAGAAAATATCGAAGGGGACTTTATTGTAAGGGTATTATATTTGTATCCCGACCACATTGATGATAATTTGATAAATAGCATTAAAAATAATAGCAAAATAGCAAAGTACTTAGACATTCCACTACAACATGCAAATAGTGAAATATTAAAACGAATGAATAGGCGAATAAACAAAGAAAAAATTGAAAATTTGATATATAAATTAAGAAATGAAATCCCAGATGTTATAATAAGAACAACTTTCATAGTTGGCTTCCCAGGTGAAACTGAATCTGAATTTAATGAATTATACAATTTTATAAAAAATAATAATTTTGATAAAGTTGGTGTTTTTGCTTATTCACGAGAGGAAGGGACTGCTTCATATAACTACGAAGATCAGATAGATGACAATATAAAATTACTAAGAATGGAAAAAATTATGGAACTTCAACAAAACATTTCAAGACAACTATTGAAGTCAAAAATAGGTAAAACTTATAAAGCACTGATCGAAAGTAGAATTGAGGAAGATTTATATGAAGCAAGAAGTTACATGGATAGTCCTGAAATTGATGGTGTGATTTATGTAAAATCTAGTCAATTATTGAATGTTGGTCAATTTATCAATGTTTTAATCGTTGATAGTCAAGAATATGATTTAATGGGGGTTGTGGTAAATGAATTTAGCAAATAAGATAACAATTTTACGCGTATTCTTAGTTCCACTATTTATTATTTTTTTCTATTTGGATTTTCAGTATAGTGAATATATTGCATTAGCAATATTTATATTCGCATCTATAACAGATACTATTGATGGACATATTGCAAGAAGCAGAAATATGATAACTACGTTCGGTAAATTTGTAGACCCACTTGCTGATAAAATACTTACTACATCAGCATTCATTTTATTAGTTGAAAATGGCAAAATACCTGCATGGGTAGTTATTATTATAATAACTCGTGAATTTGTAATATCTGGAATAAGGCTTTTAGCAGCTTCTAATGGAGTCACTATTGCTGCAAGTAAATGGGGTAAGATTAAGACTATTACTCAATTAGTTGCTATAATCTTACTTTTACTTAATAATTTCCCATTCAGTTATTTAGGAATACCACTAGACTATATAATGCTATATATATCATTGTTCTTTACAGTTTTATCCGGTTACGATTATGTCAATAAAAATGTAAAAATGCTCAATTTAAATGATATGTAAATTAATTTTTTGAAGGGATATTTTATGAAAGTAGAAATAATCAATGTAGGTACAGAAATATTATTAGGCAGTATTGTAAACACTAATTCTGTTTATATATGCAAAAAACTTGTTGAACATAACATAATACCAACATTTCAAACTTCAGTAGTTGATGACTTGGAATTAGTAAAAAATGCATTTCAAATTGCATTTGAGAGAGCAAATATAATTATAGTTACTGGAGGACTTGGACCAACTGAAGATGATTTAACTAAAGAATCTTTAGCAAAGTTGCTAAATGAGAATTTGGAAATTGATGAAACGGCGAAGAACGAGATAATTAACTATTTTTTATCAAATAATAAAAGAATGACTGATAACAATTATAAACAAGCTTTAAAACTAAAAAACTCAGATATTATTCCTAACAAGAATGGGACAGCTCCTGGATTGTTTTTAGAATTGAATGGAAATAAAATATTTTTACTTCCTGGTCCTCCAAGTGAATTGATCCCTATGTTTGAAGAGTACGTACTACCAAAACTATTAACTGATAAACATTTAATAGTTAAGACTATAAACACTATAGGAATTGGGGAGTCTGAACTAGAAACAATATTAAGGAAAATAGACATAAAATATCCTGAAATTAATATTGCAACTTATGCATCGTACGGATATGTTGAAATAAAATTGATAGGTGAGAGTGATAACTTAATAGATTTGAAAACAAAAATGTCTCATCTCATAAATATTATTGAATCAAAAATACATGATAGAATATATGGTTTTGATTATTCTTCTCTAGAAGAAATGCTAGTAGATAAGTTAATTCGATTAAATCTAAATATAAGTATTGCTGAATCAGTAACAGGAGGAATTATAACCTCTAAAATCACTTCTATTTCTGGTGCCTCTAAAGTTTTAAACAGAGGCATTATAACATACTCAGTCGAATCTAAAGTCGAAGAATTAGGTGTTAAAATTGACACTATAAATAAATATGGAGTTGTAAGTGAACAAGTTGCTTTTGAAATGGCCCAAGGATTATTCAAAAGAACGAATTCTAATTATTGTATAACAACAACTGGCTTTGCTGGTCCGGAAGTCGAAAGAGGCAAAAAAATTGGAGAAAATTATGTGTGCATTTTTTCAAATAATAAAGCAAACATTTTTTACAATCAATTTAAAGGCTCAAGGAAAGAAATACAAGAAAAAATTGCTAATTTTGCTCTAAATAAATTAATAGTACAAATTAATAATGAGTTGACTTTAAATAATTTTTAGTGTATTCTATTTATAGAACTAATGTTCGTTATATGAGAGGGGTGACTCCAGTTTATCTGGGATACAATGGTAGAAATGGATGATAAGAAAAAAGCCTTAGACTTAACAATAAGTCAAATAGAAAAGCAATTTGGTAAAGGATCAATAATGAAGTTAGGTGAAGCAACCAAATTAGATTTGGATTATATATCTACAGGGTCTTTAGATTTGGATATTGCATTGGGAATTGGTGGCTTACCTAGAGGTAGAATAATTGAAATTTATGGACCTGAATCATCAGGTAAAACAACTATTGCACTTCATGTTATTGCAGAAGCTCAAAAGAAAGGTGGAATTGCTGCTTTTATAGATGCTGAACATGCATTGGATCCTGGTTATGCTAAAAAATTAGGGGTTGATATAGAAAACTTAATAATATCTCAACCAGATACAGGTGAACAAGCACTAGAAATTACTGAAGCTTTAGTAAGAAGTGGTGCAATAGATGTAGTGGTAATTGATTCAGTAGCAGCTTTAGTTCCTAAAGCAGAGATTGAAGGAGAAATGGGTGACAGCCATATTGGTCTACAAGCAAGATTGATGTCTCAAGCTCTGCGAAAATTAGCCGGTGCTATAAATAAATCAAATGCTACTTGTATCTTTATAAATCAATTGAGAGAAAAAGTAGGTGTTATGTTTGGTAACCCTGAGACTACTACAGGCGGAAGAGCTCTAAAATTCTATGCATCTATCAGATTAGATGTAAGAAAAATTGATTCTATAAAACAAGGAGAAGATATTATCGGTAGTAGAACAAGAGTAAAAGTAGTAAAAAATAAAGTTGCACCTCCTTTTAAACAAGCAGAATTTGATATAATGTATGGTGAAGGTATATCAAAAGAAGGCAGTATTGTTGATGCAGGTGTAAATGCTGGTATTATCAATAAAGCTGGATCATGGTTCAGCTATAATGACATTAAATTGGGTCAAGGTAGAGAAAATGCTAAGGAATTTTTCAGACAAAATCCAGAAATTTTTAAAGAAGTTGAAAATATGGTTCGAAAGAAATACGGTTTAGGCATAGACCAAAATGAGTCGATTGACGAAAACCGATTGACAAAAACAGAATAATTCAATCATTAGCCTCCTACTTAATTAGGAGGCTTTGAAATATGGAGGTTATGAGTTAATAATGAAATTATTATTCTTTACAGACACTCACTTAAGAAGCACGAATCCTAAAAACAGAAAAGATGATTTTGCAAAAACATTAGAAGATAAACTTATTGAAATAACACAAATGATTAATCAATACAATATTGACTATGTTATTCACGGTGGAGATTTATTTGATAGACCTGATACATCTATATCGACCGTAACACGATATGCAAATATTATTAAGAAGATAGAAAAACCTATCTATATAATAAGTGGTAATCACGATATTTTCGGACTAAATCCTGCCACACTAGATCGAACAATGTTGGGATTATTAGGAAATCTAAATTTTTTGAATATTATTAGGAATAATGATAAAATAGTATTGGAAAAAGATGGACTCAAAGTTCAATTAACAGGTAGGCCCTATACTTATGACATAGATTCTGACAGTTCAAATTATATACTTAATTCTTTAGATTCAGATTGTAAATACTCTATAAATATAGTGCATGGAATGCTTTTGGATAAACCATTTGTAACAGGAGTACCATATACTTTAATAGATGATATTATAACAACTAAAGCAGATATAACTCTAAGTGGTCATTATCATGCTGGATATGGGATAATATTTAAAAATGATAAATATTTTGTAAATCCAGGTAGCTTAGTGAGAATAACTAATAGTCTTAAAGAAATTGATCGAATACCAAAAGTAGCTATTATAACACTTGAAGAAACTATATCGATAGAACTTATATCGTTAAAAGCAGCCAAATTTGGATTAGAAGTGTTAGATCGATCAGAACTAGAAAAAAATACTTTTAGAAACGAAAGATTAATAGAATTTAAACAAACAATTGATGCTACATTAAATTTTGATAAAGTTGATATAAATGATATTTTAGTTGAAGTAGCTATGTCAGAGAATGTAGATGATTCGATAAAAGAAGAGGCATTAAAAAGAATTGCTATGGCTCAAATGAAGGATATGAGGTAAAAATGAAATATATAAAAAAGTTAACTTTAGAAAATTTTCAATCTCATAAATATACTGAGTTATATTTTAATGAAGGTCTAAATGTAATTGTAGGACCATCGGATTCTGGAAAATCAGCTATAATTAGAGCATTGAAATGGGTTCTATATAATGAACCATCGGGTGATTATTTTATTAGGGAAAATGAAAATCAGTGTAGTGTTACAATTCATACAAATGATGGATATATTTTGAAAAGATATAGGACAAAAAGTAAAAATGGTTATACACTTATATATCCTAATGGTGAAGAGTTAATATTAGAGGGTATAGGCACTAGTGTGCCTGAAGAAATAGTTAATGCTATTGGAATTCGAAAAATTCAGTTAGATTCTGATGAATCTGCTTCAATTAATGTTGGTGAACAATTAGATGGACCTTTTTTATTGTCAGAAAAAACATCGACAAGAGCAAATGCTATTGGCAGATTAGTAGGTGTTAATATTTTAGATGATGCCATAAGAGAAACTTCAAAAGATATAAAAAATACTAGCTTAAAGAAAAAAAATTTAGAAGAAACCCTAAGCAATTTATCAGAGGAGATAAATAAATATAAATATATAGATGATTTAATGAAAGTTTATAGTTTGCTTAAAGAATTAATGATAACCCTTGAAGATAAAAATCAAAAATTAGAAAAATATATTATGCTGAAGATTAATCTAAATAATATTATATCAAGGCAAGAAGAAATTAATGATTTATTGTCTAAATTAAAAAGTGTAGATAAAATGGAATTTATTTCTAAAATATTAGAGAATAATATAGTTCATTATAGTTATTTGGATAGATTAAATATCAAGATACAAAAAATAAATAAAGATATTACTATTATTGAAAATATACTATATTCATTAGCTGACTTAGAGAAAATAAATATCATGTACAATAATTTAGATAATAAGCTTAATAAATACAAGCATTTAATCTTATTAAACGAAAAGTATAAAAAAAATATTAGAGAAATTAAATTTTATGAATCAATCATATTGAACTTGAGAAATTTAAATAAAATCGAAGATGATTACAATTTTTTAAAATTAAAATGTGAGAAATACTATTCTCTAATTAAATATAGAAATAGTTTATCTGAAATTAAATTTAAAACTGACTATTTAATTAATATTAACAACAAAATAAATACATTTACTGACAAAGTTAATTTAGAAGCATTAACAATAAAACTTGAACGTCTTAGAATCTTAAATATAGATAATAATAAATTGAAAAAAATAGATTACGATATAACAAATATAAAAAATACATTAGAGAAGTTAAATAATGAACGTCAAAATATTTTAGATAGATATAGAAAAATATTAAGTTCATATGAAAAATGTCCTTTTTGTGCTAGTGACATTGACAATAATAAAATAGATCATATAATTAAATATCATTTAGGAGGCTAAATTATGGATTATGAAAAAGAACTTAGCAAGTTAAAAGAAGATTTAAACAAGGCTACTAATCTTAAATACAAAGCTGAAGCCCAATTAGAACAGTTAAAGCATCAGGAGGAAGAAATAATAAAAGAACTGGAACAACTTGGTATAAAACCTGAAAATTTAGATGAAGAAATAAATAGATTAAAAGAAGAAATTGAAAACATGTTTAAAGAGGCTAATGAATTACTTCCAAGAGATTTATTAAATAGATAAAGAAGGTATAATTATGAGTAATGAATTTGATAGGTTGAAAAATGAAATGTCTCTGCTTGGTGAATTTATAAATAGGGAATTAGGGAAAAAAGAAAATTTATTGAACATGAAGGAAAAAACTTCTAAGGAATTAGAAAAATGTGAATTAGATCTGAAAGTTTTAGAAGAAGTGCTAATCTTATTTAATAAAACCTCTGAATATGCTCGACTGCAAGCAAAAAAACAAATAGAACTTATTGTCACAAAATGTCTTCAATATATTTTTGAATCAGATGTAAAATTTGAAATTGAAATCGAGGAATTAAGAAATAAACCAAGCGCTGAATTCTACGTTATCAATGAAACTGATGATTTTACCCTTAAAACAAAACCTGAGCTCTCTCGTGGTGGAGGAGTAGTAGATATTGTTTCTTTAGCCCTTAGAATTGCTTTTTTACAGATTCATAAACCATCAATTGAAGGGCCATTAGTTTTAGATGAACCAGCTAAACATGTTAGTGAAGATTATATATATAACTTAGGGGAATTTATGAAAGAAACATCTGAAATGTTTCAAAGGCAGATAATAATGGTGACTCATAACCAGCATCTTGCAGCTTTATCTGAGGTATCTTATAGGGTTGACTTGAATGGATCTATGAGTATAGTTAAACCTATTACTGATGCTTAACTGTTGACAGTTTGATATAAAAGTTATAAAATTAAATTGTGTTAGCCATATGTAATATAAGATATAATAAATTCACTTTGTACAATCTGAATTTTGATTGTACATCATTTTTAATGTCGTTTTGCATTAATGATTGCATGTATTATTATATGGAACTTGAAAACTAAATATGACGGAGGTGTTAACTATTGCTAATTTAATTTTTGCAATCTTAGGCTTAATCATAGGTGTTATTGTTGGATATCTAATAAGAAGATATATTAGTGAAGGAAAGATCAATAACGCTGAAGAATTGGCTAAGAAAATAACTGAAGATGCAATTAAAGAGGGCGAAGCTCGAAAAAAAGAGCTTCTATTGGAAGCCAAAGAAGAAATTCACAGATCAAGAAATGATTTAGACAGAGAAATTAGAGAACGAAGAAATGAGATTCAAAAATTAGAAAAGAGATTATTGAACAAAGAAGAATCTCTTGACAGAAAAAGTGAACAATTGGAAAAGAAAGAAGAAAATCTATTGAAAAAAAGTAAGTCCTTAGAAGATAGAGAACAAGAGATTGAAGAACTTTATCATCAAAGAACTTTAGAACTTGAGAGGATATCTGGACTGTCGGTGGATCAAGCAAAAGAAATATTATTAGACGAAACTAAAAAGGAAATTTTACACGAGTCAGCCATGATGATAAAAGAAATGGAAGCTAAAGCAAAAGAAGAAGCTGATCGTACTGCTAGAGAGATTATTTCTAGAACTATACAGAGAGTTGCTGCAGATCATGTAGCAGAAACAACTGTTACAGTTGTAAATCTTCCTAATGACGAAATGAAGGGGCGAATAATAGGTAGAGAAGGTAGAAATATTAGAGCTTTAGAAACTTTAACCGGTATTGACTTGATTATTGATGATACCCCTGAAGCAGTTGTATTGTCAGGATTTGATCCTATTAGAAGAGAAGTGGCACGTATAGCTTTAGAAAAACTAATTGTAGATGGACGAATCCATCCTGCAAGGATAGAAGAAATGGTTGAAAAAGCTCAAAAAGAAGTCGAAAATTCTATGAAAGAAGCAGGTGAGCAAGCTGCTTTTGAAGCAGGTGTGCATGGACTACATCCAGAATTGATAAAGCTTTTGGGTAGGTTAAAGTACAGAACAAGTTACGGGCAAAATGTTTTAAGACATTCAGTAGAAGTTGCTCAATTAGCTGGAGTAATGGCTGCCGAGTTGGGTGCTGATGTAAGAATAGCTAGAAGAGGGGGATTACTTCATGATATCGGCAAAGGTGTAGACCGAGAATATGAAGGACCTCATATAGATATTGGCATAGAATTAGCTAAAAAATATAAAGAGTCAAATGAAGTGATTCACGCAATTGCTGCTCATCATGGAGATGTTGAACCTGAGACTGTAGAGGCTGTTCTAGTTCAAGCAGCTGATGCAATTTCAGCAGCAAGACCTGGAGCAAGACGCGAGACTTTGGAAGCATATATAAAACGATTGCAGAAACTAGAGGAAATAGCAAACTCATTTGAAGGTGTAGAAAGATCTTTTGCAATACAAGCTGGAAGAGAAATAAGAATTATGGTAAAACCTGAACAAATAAGTGAGGCAGAAATAATTCATACAGCTAGAGAAATTGTTAAAAGAATTGAATCAGAACTTGATTATCCTGGGCAAATAAAAGTGAATGTTATTAGGGAGACTCGAGCTATTGAATACGCAAAATAAACTTGAAAATTAAACAAACCTGCCCATTTCGCAGGTTTGTTTTTTAAATTTTAGGAGAATAATTATGAGATTATTTGATTTGCACATTCATACAAACTTCTCAGATGGATTAGATTCAATTGAGACGATAATAGATAAAGCTTTAGAAAAAAATATTTATGGTATAGCTATAACTGATCATGATACAATAGATGCAATCAATTATTTAAGTTGTAATAAAATTAAATTTAACAATATTTCTATAATTCCAGGAATTGAGCTTAGCTCGGATATCAATGGTGAAGAAGTACATATACTTGGATACTTTATAGATTGTGAGAATATAAACTTAAATAATGAATTGAGACGTCTTAAAGAGGACAGATTTTCAAGAGGGCTATTAATATTAGAAAAACTTAGTTCTTTGGGGCTTAATCTTGAAATTGATAGCATAATAAATGAAGCTAAAATAATAAATAATGGTTTTATAGGTAGAGCTTTTATTGCAAGAAAATTAGTTTCTTATGGGTTTGTAAAAGATATTAAAGAAGCATTTGATAAATATTTGGGAGAAGATAGGCCTGCCTATATTAATAGAAATAAATTATCACTATCAGATAGCATAGATTTAATAACAAAATCCAGTGGTATACCAGTATTAGCTCATCCTGGTATGATAAAAGATAAAACGATTGTAAAAAAAACAATTGAATTAGGCATCAAAGGAATTGAATGTTTTACATCTAAGCATACAAAAGAAGATGAAAGATATTTTGTGGATGTTTGTAAGAAAAATAATTTGATTATAACAGGTGGATCTGATTATCATGGTGATAAAAACAATTTAGGAAAATTTTATACAGACATAGATGAGATTGAATTATTTAAGCTTAAATGTTTTGAAAACAAAATAATTTAAATGGTTAGGATTGATTATATTGAATGAAAAACATAGTAATTCCAATTTAAGGCAAAGACAATTTCCTTCAACAATTAGTACAACTTCTTTTGCAAAACTTTATATTTTACATATACTATCTGTTAAAAAATGTTATGGTAATTACATAAAAGAGGAGATAGGAAGAAGGCTAAAAGGGAAATGGATTCCAAGCCCAGGCCTAATATATCCACTGTTAAATCAGTTAGAACAAGAAGGGCTTATAGTGGGAAATTGGGAAGAACCTATCAAACGAACTGTAAAAATATATACCATTACCGAATACGGAATGGAACATTATAGCTACATTAAAAAACAATATCTAGATTCAATTTTAGATTCATATGATATTATAAAATTTACTTTGAAAGACATATATTCATTAGATGATGTCTAACAAAAATATTTATGGGAGATGATTAGTTTGCCAACTCTATCAAACAAAGGTATTTCAATTCAACCATCAGTTACACTTTCTATCGATGCAAAAGCAAAATCAATGATTAGCGCTGGAGAAAATGTTATTAGTTTTAGTATCGGAGAACCAGATTTTGATACACCTAAGAATATAGGTGATGCTGGAATTTACGCAATACAAAATGGTATAACAAAATACACCCCTGCAAATGGCACACTAGAATTAAGAAAAGCTATTTGTAAGAAATTTAAAGAAGATAATAATTTAGAATACACTCCATCTCAAATTGTTGTTTCAAATGGTGGAAAGCACTCAATATATAATGCATTGATGGCAATATTAAATCCTAATGATGAGGTTATTTTCAGCATACCATATTGGGTGAGTTACCCAGAAATGGTTTCAATTGCAGGTGGTACTCCGGTCATGATAAAAACAACTGAAGAAAATGGATTTAAATTTAATTCAAATGATTTAGAAAAAGTAAAAACTGAAAAAACAAAAGCAATAATAATAAATAGTCCAAATAATCCCACAGGATCAGTTTATACCAAAGAAGAATTAGAAGATATAGCTAACTGGGCTGTTAAAAATGATATATTTGTGATATCTGATGAATTATATGAAAAATTAATCTATGATGATGAAGTTCATGTAAGTATAGCATCTTTGAACGATGCTATTAAAAACCTAACTATTGTAATTAATGGAATGTCAAAAGCTTATTCTATGACAGGTTGGAGAATCGGCTATACAGCATCAAATCAGGAAATAGCCACCATTATGAGTAACTTGCAAAGCCATACAACATCAAATCCTTGTAGCATTTCTCAATACGCAAGTGTTGAAGGACTTACTGGCCCACAAGATAGTTTGTTAGAAATGAAGAAAGAATTTGATAAAAGAAGGCTCAGAATAACCAAACTAGTTAATGAAATTGCTAATGTAAGTTGTAATACTCCTAAAGGGGCTTTTTACGTAATGATGAATTGTTCATATTACATTGGGAAGGAAATAGATGGAGTTAAAATTAACTCCTCCGTAGATTTTTCTGATTTATTGTTAGAAAAATGTAAAGTAGCTGTTGTACCAGGTTTAGCTTTTGGAGACGATAATTATGTTAGATTATCTTATGCTACTTCTATGGATAAAATTGAAGAAGGAATTAATAGAATTAAAAAATTATTAGGTGAAAAATAATGAAAAAAAAGCATATGTTTACATAATTTTATTATGTAAACATATGCTTTAATTTTTTTATCGCTTTATTTTATATCTAAACCCAAATTGCCTTAAATTTAACTTTTTTTGAGTGTTATTGAGTATTTATATGTATTTCATATATTAACGTCATTAAAAGGCGTTTTTAGCGTTGATAACGATATGGATTATAGTTCATTTATAATAGACTTATTATATATTGCAGAATAGATTATAAATTATTAAATATGAATATTAATCTTTTTACTTGTAAATATAATCTAAATTTAACTAAGATGATATTCTATGAAATATTAATTTTTTTCACAATATTTTGTTGCATTTACATATATATTGATTTATAATATATATTAGTCACAAAATAACTATTTTGTGACTAATATAACCAAAAAAGGGGTATTTTAATGAAAAATCCTGTTATCTTAGATGATTATTTAAATTATATGGAAACTATAAAAGGTACATCACCTAATACTGTTAAAGAGTATTTTTATGATCTTAGAGTTTTTTTTAAATTTCTAAAGATAAGATATAATTTAATTGAAAATAACGTTGAAAACATTGAATTTGAAGATATTGACATAAGCAACATTGACATTGATATTATAAAAAAAGTAAATATTCAAGATTTATATGCCTTTATGTCTTTTTTGGACAAGCAAAAGGAAAATTCGAATTCTACACGTTCTAGAAAAGTCGCCTCCCTCCGATCATTTTTTAAATATCTAGCTGATAAAGTAAATTTGATTGAGAAAAATCCTGCTGCACAATTAGAATTTCCCAAAACAGACTCAAGACATCCAATTTACTTAACTTTAGATCAATCATTAAACTTGTTAAATACTGTAACCAAAAATAATAATGATTTTTTTAGAAAAAGAGATTTTTGTATAATAACACTATTTTTAAATTGTGGCCTTAGATTGTCTGAGCTAGCTAACATAGATATTGATAGTTTTAACGGGAAAGACACCTTGACTGTTATAGGGAAAGGAAATAAAGAAAGAACTGTTTTTTTAAATGAATCATGTATAAATTCAATTCAGGAATATCTTCAAGTAAGGCCTATTGTTACAAATGAGAAAGCTTTGTTTTTAAGTAAGAGAAAAAAACGAATGAGTAATCGAGCCATACAGCATATGATAGATAAATATTTATTAGATTCAGGTTTAGATCCCAGTATATACTCTACTCATAAATTAAGACATACAGCAGCTACATTAATGTATAAATATGGTAATGTTGACATATTAGCATTACAAGAAATATTAGGGCATGAGTCCGTTTCAACTA
>NZ_JBSQIL010000032.1:0-20414 GCF_055108775.1 Soehngenia sp.
TTTGTTGAATTAAACTATTTTAATTTGTCTATTTTACTGATTTCTAGTAAGGGTCTAATTTAACTTTACAAAGGTCTAATTTAGTTTTACATTTGACCTTATGTGTATTTGCTAAATTATCAAATATTGGCAATGTTTACAGTAAAATAAATAAACTTTGCAGGTTTCTAAATTCAAAAAGGGTTAAGAAACTAAAAAAGAACGATTTTCAATGACAAAAAAACTGGTCTAATAGAAATATGTGGTTTAACATTAGTTTATAGCAGTATAGACAATCTAAGTGAAGCTAGTAGTAAATTATTCCTAAATACTATTGCAAGAACGGATTTAATAATGGATATTGCTAATGATTTCCTCCCTGGTTTTGTATGGATCTTGCCTGGTATTTTAGTCGCAATTTTATGTGCCTTTATAAAACCTAAGAAATACGAAATTAGATGATAAAAAAAGAGAAGATATAGTCTAAGCCATTATCTTCTCTTTTGTATCATTCTGCTACTACAGCTGTGCCAGAAGCTGTTACCATTATCATATTACCGCTTTCGCCTAGCACTTCATAGTCAATATCTACTCCTACGACAGCATTTGCTCCCATATTTTTTGCCCTTTCTGCCATCTCTCTTAGAGCTGCTTCTCTAGCCTCCATAAGCTCTCCTTCATAAGATTTAGATCTTCCTCCAAAGAAGTTGGACAACCCAGCTGCAAAATCTTTAATGAAAGCTACTCCTGAAATGACTTCTCCGAAAACTATGCCTTTATACTCTAAAATCTTTTTCCCATCTAAGGTTGGAGTTGTTGTTATAACCATGATATCCCTTCTTATCTATTAAATTAGCTTCTATTAATAGTATAGCATATTTTTTACTTTTTTCTGTTAATAAATTTAAATCGCTAATTCCTCTGACTCTATTTTTTTCTTCAATTCTTTCACATTCTCTTCAATTTTGAATATGACTTTTTTAAATTCTTCATCACTTTTTCCTGTAGGATCATCTAATCCCCAATCTTCTTCATATTTTGAAGGTACAAAAGGACATACTACATTACAGCCCATCTTGATTACAATATCAATTTCTGGCAATTCAGTTATCAACTTAGAATATTGATCTTTCTCCATGTCAATGCCATATATCTCTTTCATAAGTCTTACTGCATCTTGATTGATTTGAGGCTTTGTTTCTGTTCCTGCAGAAAAGCTCTCAAAAACATCTGAGGCAAAGTGTTTGCCTAAAGCTTCTGCGATTTGACTTCTACATGAATTATGCGTACATATAAATGCGACTTTCAATTTTCCATTTTCCATTAGGATACCTCCTATATCAATTGTACTTTTCATCTCATTCAATTACCCTGATTTCTATATTTCAAGTCTTATCATAAATATTGTTACCCAATTGAGCTAGATTTTATGCATATTTAGTATATCTAAAAATTAGCACAAAATCACTTATAATCTTTCAATAATCTCTAGTATCTCGCTGTTTTCTGGTATGTCTTTCATTGAATGCCCAAAATGTACATACCTTAGTATTCCTTCTTTATCTACTAGCATCTGCGCTGGCATCCTTCCCAGTTTAAATAAGTTTACTTCTTGGCCGTACATCTTTAATATAGAGTGGCTTTCATCAGGTATTCCATAAAACTCTAAATTGTTTTCTTCCCAATACTCTTTAAATTTTTCAGAATTTTCAGGTCCGATAACTAATATCACAGTATCCTTTTTTACAAATTTATCATAGTCTTGATGCAACTGCATCATATGCTTTCTGCAAAACGGTCATACAAAACCTCTGTTCAATACAATCAGTACATTGTTTTTCCCTTTAAAATCAGATAATCTTATTTTATTTCCTAGATAATCTTTTGTTTCAAAATCAGGTGCTTTTTTATTTACTTCTACACTTGCCAATTAATCTCATCTCCTTAGTTTTTATAATATAAATATGTTGAAAATTGTTTATTCGCTAATTTGAGTAAGCATTTCATCAAGTTGCTTTTTTAAAGTAAACAATTTTTCAGTTTCGATATTCAATTTACAATAAATTTCTTCAGGTACATGAAGTATATCTTCCTTTAGACGACTCCCTTTCTCAGTGACCTCAACAATTACAATTCTATCGTCTTCTTTGCTCCTATATTTATGTATAAGCTCCATAGCCCCTAATTTCTTCAATACAGGAGTTAATGTACCTGAATCTAAATGTAGGAGTCTGCCCAAGTCTTTAAATCCAATTTTCTCTTTCTCCCATATAACTAGCATAGTTATGTATTGAGTATAAGTTAGATTGTATTTATCAAGTATTGGTTTATAGAGTTTGATTATTTCTCTTGATAGAGCATACAAAGGAAAGCAGATTTGATTTTCTAATTTTATTTGATCGTATTTATCCATATAGTCCCTTTCTAAAATATGATTAATTTTATAAAATTTGATTTTGTAAAATTTAATTTTATTCAATTGATTGTAATATAATAATACATTGTTTTTAATCAATAGTCAATAAATGTTTTATAGTGTTTATGTTATTTTTAGAGAATTCAAACATATATACATAAATCTCTGAAAAATTATCTCTGAATAACGCTTTTGTTTCTACAACACCACACCTGCTAAAGACTATAATATATCAAATGTCCTTCTTTTTTTATTTATCTTGTCACAAATGTATTATCTCATATCAAAAATCTATTACTCATAAACACCATATGCTTTATTTATATTTTGCACAAAAATGATCCCATTGCCTGGTTTATCAATTTCGAGTTTTTCTCTTATTGACGTTACAATAGCATCAGTGATATCCTCTTTTGATAAGATAATAACTATTTCTTTTTCAGGTTCTATATCCATATTAAATATTTTACTCGTTTCATTTACTCCCGATCCCCTTGCATTAACTATTGTTCCACCCTTTGAACCAGCAGCTTTCGCTGCTTCAATTACTTCCTCAGCTTTACCTCTATTGACAATGGTAATAATGTTTTGGTACATTACTTTACTAACACCTCTTCCTTCTATTTTTTCTTTAGACTTATAACACCTAGATCCTATAATTTCAGAAGCACTTATTGTAAAAACTATACCATGATTTGGTTTTTCAAACTGAAATTCTTTGTTTAGTTCAACTAAAGCATGGTCTGCAGTATGGCTATCTGTCCCCAATAAAACTATTTCCTTTCTTTCATCATATAAGGATAGGAAATTTAAAAGAGGATTATTTATAGTTCCCTTTCCTAGAAAAATAGTCCCACCAGAAATGCCACATTCTTTTGCCTTGTGTAATATCCTGCTTCCCATTCCATAATTGACAACTACATATATTATTTCAAAGATTGGCATGCTGTTATAATTAGTCATCCCTCTTTTCAACTCCTTTTGTTTTTTGATTTTATAGCAAATACTAACCCCAACGCCTCTAAGGTGATAATTGGCGTCATGGCAACCATTGCAATCATTCCAAAGCCATCAATCATTAAGTCCGCTCCTTCAAAAGCATGTGCTGCTCCTTGTATGAATGCTAAAATAAAGGTTGCAGTCATAGGACCAGTAGCAACGCCACCGGCATCAAATGCAATCCCTACAAAGAGCTTTGGTATAAAAAACATCATTGACAGACATATGATGTATCCTGGTAGTAAGTAATGCCATAACTGTATCCCAGGAACTAATACACGTATAACAGATAAAGCAACAGCTAATCCAACTCCAATTGCTAGCGGGATTAAAACTGCTTTTCTCTTTACGTAACCACTTGTTACATCTTCAATCTGGTTAGTTAAAACATAAACAGCTGGTTCTGCTAAAATTGTTACGAGCCCAAGAACAAAACCAATAATTATTATATATGCTTTATTATCCAATAAAGCCAAATTATTACCAATGCTTGTTCCTACATCCATAAAACCTGCATTCACGCCTATTAGAAATATAACCAGACCCGTAAATGTAAATGCAAAACCCGTAAGTATTTTTCGAAGTTCTTTTTTCTTTAATTTAAACGATATTTTCTGCAAAACTAATAATATTATCAGTAATGGTAAGATTGCCATAAGACTTTCTATTAGGTGATTTGGGATTATATCTATAAATGATTTAATGATCGAATTTGATTCAGAAACTCCTGGATCAAGCCCAGCAGAGAACTCATTTGTATCTGAAAATATACCTAAGAGTAATACTGAAATAATTGCACCTGTTGACGCGATAGCAACCAATCCGAAACTGTCTTTTTCTGATGCCTTGCTATCCTTTTTTAACTTTGATATACCCACTGATAAGGACAAAATAAAAGGTACTGCTAGTATTCCTGTTGTTGATCCCGATGCATCAAAAGATATTGCCAAGAATTCACGTGAAGTAAAAATTGCTAATCCAAAAATAATCAAATATAAAGCAAAAAGTACTTTATATAAAGGTACATTGTAGAAAATTCTTAAAAAGCCTAGTGATAGCATTATTGCTAACCCTATTGAAACAGTAATAAGTATACTGTTCCCCGATATTTGCCCTGATGTAACTAGATTGACCTGATTAACAAGAACCAATAAACCAGGCTCAGCTATTGATATAAAAAATCCAAGTATTAATCCTGCAATCAACACAACCCATAGTTTATTTGATTTAGCAAGCGATGTCCCTGTTAACCCTCCAAGCGGAGTAATACCAATATCTACTCCTATCAAAAAAATAGTCAACCCCAATACAACAAATAAAGAACCAATAAGAAATTTAATGATTAATGTTGTGCCAACGGGGGATATAGTAAAATTAAGAATTAGTACTAATATTGTAATTGGTAGGACCGAAAACAATACTTCTCTAAATTTTGATACAATCACATTCAAAACGGTCATCCTTTCTTTATGCATATTATACTTTTATGATGTAAACATCGTTTAACTAATAAATTTCATTTTAATTTTGTACCATTATCATTATTTAGTAATCTTTTTATAACTTTTCTAGTGTGACGATGTTTTTTGACTTGCGATTAGATTAGATTCGTTTTTGTGAACATATTTAAAAATAGTGTTTCTAAATGGAATAAGATAGTATTAATTGTTGAAAAACAATTCAAAAAATATTTTTTCAAATAATATTAATATAGTTAATCTATAATCATATAATGTAATAATTTATAATTTAAACTTGCAAAGGTCTAATTTACTTTTCATTTGAACATTAACTAAAAATATAAATACTTTTTTATTCTACGTTTTGTTTAGAAAGAATTAGGTACACTTTATTTATTTGCGCTGGGTAACTTTCTTTAACAATACCATCATAATAAACTTTTACTTCAATTCCTATATCCAAATCATGTTCACTTATACTAGCTTCTGAGAATTTTACATCCAGAGGAACGAGCAGTAAGTCACTACTTTTTATAATAGGATCATTTTCATTTGCCTTAACTAGCATAGAAGTATCGTTATTTATTTCGACCACTGTAGCACTAAACCATAAATAATATTATTGAGCTAATTATCCTAATATTTTTTTATGAAATATATTTTTCATTTTTAACCCTTGAGGTATTATATAATAATCTTTTATTTCAAATATTAATAATTCAGCTTATTTGTCTATATATTCTTAACTCACATCCAAACTGTTATCCAATGATAGTATGTATGCGACATTAATCTTTTTTTGTATTTACCCAGTAATATTTCTATAATACCAAGCAATTTCTTCATATTAATTAGAGCCTTTTTTCAAAAACAGTCTAATTTAGTCTTACAAATTTAGGGGTCTAATTTAACATTACAAACTTTTGAGGCTATTGATACTTTTTCATCTATGGGAACTCATGCTAGTTTTACTCCCCTAAATATCGCACTTACATGCTTAAATTAGATGCTCTCACCAGTCTTTTCTTTCCATTAAATTTCATCAATATCCTTTCCATATTTTTATAAACATTGCTATCTCTTTTATAAATCATAACAAATCATTTGGATAAATGATCCTTTATTGTTGTGAATAGCTGATTTTAACTAAACCGGCTATTACTTAAGTTGATCATCTCTTAAAGGAATTTTTAATAAAATTTGCTTTTGCCCTTTAATAAGCAAAGTTCCCTCTTCTTGAAGCTCTGATAGTTTGCGACTCAGAGTTTCATTACTAATCCCAATTAAACTTGCCAAACCAGCTCGACTTAGTGGTAGATCAATCAATATTCCTTCCTCATTTTTTATACCATCCTCTTTTGCCAGCTCCAACAACAACCTTAGTGTTTTTTCCATGGCATCTTCCAATACAATGGACTGCAGTTGAATTTCAGCTTGGTTAAGCCGGTTAGTGACTGCAGCTAATATGCTATATGAAATTTCTGCAGAATTTTTTATCAACTGCTCCAAATCATTCTTATGAATGATACATATGCTACAATCTACAATTGCCTCTGCACTACTATTTAGAACATCATCTTTGAACAGTACCAGTTCTCCAAAAAACTGACCTGATTTCAATAACCTCAATATATACTCATTACCATTCTTTCCAATTTTAAATAGTTTGACTAAACCTGATTCAATTATATACAAATATTCACTAGGATCGCCCTCATGATAGATGATTTCACCGCTTTTATACTCTTTTTTTTGAACTAGGCTATTGATTTCCAATAATTTTTCATTGCTAAGTTCTGAGAATATTGGCACTTTATTGACACATAATCCATGAGTATGGTTACATTGGGACATATTTTTCACCTCAGATCACTTTAAAATATTAATTCCTTTAAGGCAATTCTCAAAATTGATGTTTTGATCATTTAATTAGATCCCTTTAAAAATTATTATTAGATATCTTTGACTTGAGATTTTTTTACTTCATAACCTAACTTGGCAACAACATTTTCTGCATCCTCTATTGATGCTTTATTCTCATCGAAGTTAAATATCACTTTGCTTGAATTGAATAGCACATTTATACTAGGAATATCCACACCATCTATGGACTTAATGCCATTTTCTATCTTTTGCATACACGATGGGCATGTCAAAGTTTCCAATTTAATTGTTGCTTTTTTCATATTAATCCTCCATTCCTATCTTCATTTATATTATACGCCTTATCAAATTTATTTTACATTGATTTCTATCAAAATCATTCAACTGCTTACTAGTTATCACCTTAATTTATAGCCTAATAATCTCATGCCATTTAGGATAACAACAAGTATACTCGCTTCGTGTACCAACATTCCGATGGCCATGTTCATCCATTCACTAAAAAACACGCTTACAAGTAGAATCAATACCACTCCTATCGCAATCATTATGTTTTGATGCATATTGTTGACAGTGGCCTTTGCCAAACCCAAAGCATGTGGTAAGCGTCCAAAATCTGAATTAATTAAAACCACATCAGATGTTTCAATAGCTACATCTGTCCCACTTCCCATAGCAATTCCAATCTGCGCCAATGCCAGAGATGGGCTGTCATTAACACCATCTCCTACAAATGCTACTATTTGTCCTTTGGCTTGAAGCTCTTTGATATAATCCTGCTTGTCATTGGGAAGCATGTGCCCATGAGCTTCAGTAAGTCCAATCTCTTTCGCAACTAAATCAACCGTTTCTTGATTATCTCCTGAAAGCACAACTAGGTTTTTAACTCCTAGCTTTTTAAGCTTTTGCAAATCTTTCTTGACACCCGGACGGATTGGGTCACGAATCCCCATCAAAACCTTTAATTCTCCATCCATTGAAGCAAGAACCAATGAGTTTCCTGCTGACTGCATCTTGGAGATGTCTTCACGAACTTTTTTATTTAAAGTTACATTCTCCTTTTCCATCAAAGCTACATTTCCAACCACCATTCTGTGACCACCTATTTTGGCTACTATACCACCACCTTTTATGACATCCGTTTTCTCTATTAAATGAGTTTTTGTATCACCGATGTATTCAACGACAGCATTGGCTAAAGGGTGATCTGATTCCTTTTCAACGCTTGATAGGTAACTTAGTACCTCATCACTGCTGCCAGAGTATATTATATGATCAACAACTTTTGGATTGCCTATTGTAAGTGTCCCAGTCTTATCGAATACAATAGTATCTACTCTGCTAAAATCACGAATAACTTCACTACCCTTTAAAAGCACTCCATGTTTTGCACCATTTCCAATACCTGCTACATTAGATACCGGAACACCTATCACCAACGCTCCAGGACATCCTAGTACAAGTATAGTAATTGCCAGTTCGATGTCTCTTGAAACCAACCATACTATGAAGGATAGAACTAACACTGCTGGTGTATAATATTTTGAGAACCTATCAATAAATCGTTCAGCTTCTGATTTAGAATCCTGCGCCTCTTCCACCAGTTCAATAATCTTTCCAAATGTCGTATCTTCTCCAACTCGGTCTGCAATAATTTGAAGGGTTCCATTTTCCAATATAGTCCCAGCAAACACCTTGGAATCCTTCTTTTTAGTAACTGGCAGGGACTCTCCCGTTATACTCGCTTCATTAATATGTCCCTCTCCAAGTACGACAGTACCATCAACAGGTACTTTTGCACCGGTTTTAACAAGCAAGATATCCCCTACATCAACTTCCTCCACTTCAACCATTTCAAACTCTCCGTTATCCATCTGCTTTAAAGCACTTTCCGGAGCCATTTCCGTTAATTCCTTGATGGCAGATCTAGTTTTATTCAATGTTCTTTGTTCAAGATATGCTCCAAACAAAAACAGGAATGTCACAATGGCTGATTCTTCAAAGTTTCTTACTAGAAAGGCCCCCACTACTGCAATGGTTACCAGAACATCAATGCTGACAACTTTAACCCTAAGCGCCTGATATGCTTGTATGGCTATTGGAGCTACTCCTATGACAGACGCAATGACCAATGCCCACAGGAAAATTTCAGTGTTTCCAAAGCCTAATTTGCTTATGAATGCAGTAACAATTAAAATCAAACTCATAAGTGTTATGTGGTTTTTTCTACTTAATATCATTTTTTGCAAACCTACTCACCTCACTTCACTCATAGAAATCACCTTGACATAAATACATTCTAATTCCAATAGGCCTTATTAACTTTTGATAGCATGTTGTATACTGCTTCATAGCTTTCACAAACATCTCCTGGAACCTCGTAGTTATGAGTGATTTCAGACAATTTATTGAACTCATCATCAAGATTAGACTTTTCAGCTTCTGATTCATTTATTTTTTTGAGAATTATATTGAATACTTTTCGCACCTCATGAAATTCAGGATGATTACCTCCATGAACTCGATCCACAATTGGGATTAATTGTTCTAATTTTTTAAAATATTTTTCCTTTGCTTTTGTAAAATTTTCATTTTTATTCATCACACATGCTCCTTCCAAATTTTTATTTGACTTTTGTTGTACCTTAATATTATCAATAAATAAATAATAAAACATTGATATACATCAAAATTTGAAATAAATATGTGGCCATTATCAATTAATTTCTCTTCAATATTCTCAGCCCTTAATCAAGCAATCTTTCAAATACAGCTTTAAATAAAAAACCGACTCAGATCATTGATCCAAGTCAGCCAGCTAAAATATTATTACCCACTACACTCAATCGCGGTTAAAGATTCTTAAGATGAAGTACTTATCGATTTCTTTTATGTATTTTTCAGTGGCCTCCATCTAAGGTTTTTTTATAGATATATTTGAATGCTTAATTAGTAAATTATATAAGTAAATTAGATCACTTTTTCAAAAACAGTCTAATTTAGTCTTACAAACTTAGGGGTCTAATTTTGTTTTTCATTTGACCATAATGACTTCAAAGGGTAAAAAATACAAATCTGAGAACCTTTCCCCAAGTTGGTTCCACAGCATTCTACATTAGTTCTCGTATATTATCTATCCTACCAACATCATCAAGGACAAAATTTCATACTTATATTAATCTATTGTTCATTTTAGTAGTAATTATTGAATGTTTCACAGTCATCCTGCCAAATTTCCATATTCACTTTAATGACATCACATAAATCCTCATATCTATCTTTAGAAATATATCCATGCTCGTTCATACACTTATAAAATTTCTTAATACTTGCTGCGGTTGTTTTTATGGTGCTTGGTGTCGACCACATACACTTTCGTATAAAAAAATATCCTAAAAATATATCTATCATGTCACTACATCCTGCCGCCATCTCCAAAGGTTCTTCTCTCAAAAGATATGTGTTAATGTAAAAATTTACATTATTTAGATGTTTTTTTATTGTCTTTTGACTTAAACCAGAATCCATTAAATCTTTTTCGAATATATCGAGATATTCATAGTTTTTGGCTTGTTGTAATTTGCATAATTTTTCGTATTCTTCATAAGTCATAGAATCATCTCCTGTTTTTTAACATTATCAATCAAATGGTAATTTTCTAGTTGTAAATACAACCTCCACAGTCGCTTTTTTGTCAATCGTCGCCTTAAAGTCTCTTGTGAAAGGATCGATCAAGCAGTGCTACAACTTCACCGTGGCATTTAGTCCGGCATCACAATCGAAATCGAAGCATAAAGCAAGGCTCCCTTAACGCCGATGATGGCAGTGAAGGAGCGCCATTATGCATTCTTAGGTAAGAGTATGCTTCTCCAAATTTATTTTACAATATAAACTTGTTCATCCTTTGTTCCTGGATTTTCTTGAATCGCCGTGAAAAATAATGTTTTATGCACTAACTGATCAGGATTCCGTGAATCATAAATTGTCTCATGCCGAAATCTTGGTACCTGATTGAACAGCGTGACCGCAATATAATCGGATATCATAAAAGATCCAAATAATAAAACGATGCTCCCGAAAACAGTCAGTATACGTAAACTTCGTTTAACCCCCGCAGTCCAAATAATGAGGTATATACCTATAACTAAAAAAATACTTCCCAAAATAGAATAAATACTTCCCCAACTGCTATCGCTTGGAAGTATAGACAGTGCTGACACAATAGTGAATATACCAAAAGCTGACATCAAAATGCCGATTACTTTTTGTTTTCCGTTCTTTACTTCATTTCGACTGTATTCTGCCATAGAGACGGCAGTATCTCTTGTTTCATGATTCATATTTTCACTTTTCCTTTCTCCATTAATGATTTCAGGTATGCTCACATCATAAAAATCAGCTATCTCTACCAGCATACCGATATCTGGCATATTGCTTCCGGTCTCCCATCGAGATATTGTTCTACTGGAAACATTGAGCTGTTCAGCCAAATCCTCCTGTGTCAGATTCCTCTCTTTTCGGAGTTCCTTAAGGAAAGAACCTATCTTGACTTGATCCATATGGGTTACCTCCTTTCTATGTTAGAATACTATCTGGAAGCATTTTTAAACACGACACAAAGCGAGAAATGTTGTATTTTTGGTATTAGACACATTTGGCTATCTGACATCTATCTTACATCCACAATCTCTTGACAACTAATACACTAACTCAACCCTCTGATGTCTAACTTGGCAACTCAACCTACACAACCTACATACTTTTCCGACTAATTTCCCTATCATAAACATTATTTATTTAATTGTGTTTCATTTAATTTTACCACTCGCCTCGCCATACACATTTGATAGCATCATTTTCCACTGCTTGTTCACATCGGGATGCTGAGCAATCCTTTCTAACTAACTAAAATCAAGGAGTACTTTTTCATATCCTAAAAATGATTTTGCATATCCTTTCGGTAATATTTCAATAATTTCTTTATCGAGTTTTTCTGACATCACGATACTTTAGATCATCCTCTATCATTGACCTACCTCTATTCTAAATCTGCTAGAGAATAATCTCTAATAAGTTGATAGTAGAAGTATCCTCCAATCCACCAAATTTATAATCCGATTATTGGTCGAAGCGGTTCTGGTAAATTATTAACAATTTTCACTTGATTGACTTTATATGTACCTTTTAATATTTCTTTTCTACCTTCCGCTGCTCTAAATGAAACGATAAATTCAGCATCTTTAAATACATCTGTTTTTTAGTATGATTGATACAACTCAAATGTTCCTGAGTCAACTAAAGCTTTAATCTCCTTTCTATTAGTCGTATGTCTAATAGCTTTAATACTTTTGTTACTAAGTCCTTTCAATTGAAAAATGTCAATTAGCTGCATAGATATCACCTCTTTCTGGATGCCATACTTTAATGTAAAAAACTCCTATCTGATTATTAAATTCTTGAAGATGCTAAAATATTTTCTGATAACTATTTATAAATGTGGGCACAATAGTTTCAATTTGATTCCAATCAGAGCTGCGGACTTCAATTACTGCATAAAAATCAATCCAAAACCATTCCATATCTTTGGCTTCAAATATGTTAGTGAATTCTCCTACCTTCTCAATATTTGTATAAGCCCTTAACTCGCCTTTCACATTTTCTTTAATACATTTAAGGCTTACACCATCATAGTTAAACTCAATAATATTTCTTAATTCTAATCCTTCGAAGCTCTCAACAGAAGATTCCTTGTCTTTAATAGCAGAAGCTTGTATAAACAGTTTTATGGGAGCATTCACTGTTTTCGAAATTTCAGTAAGTACTTCTTCAAATTTCCCATTCTTTATATCATCTACAAAAGTATGCCAAACCCAATCAGATTTAATACAAAGTTTCTCTGCAGTTCTTGGTGTGAGGATTTGAGCAGCTTTAGATGATATTCCCTTCTCCAAATGAAAACCTACTCTTAATGAATCAGAATTTTTAGGTTTATATATTGCAATCTTCCCATACTTATAGGAAGGCCAATCCTTTGATGGTACCACCCACCACAAGGTATTTTCTGGTTTATATAGGTTCCAAGGTCTAAGAGTAAAATGATCAAACCCTCTATTTTTTAATTCTTCGAGCACTTTATGCGCTACAACATTTGTTGAAATGTCATTACTCATATTTAACAACCCCCTAATCGCTGTATTCTTGTACCCTCCAAATATCCTTTGACAGATTTAATAGAATTTCCTGCCTCTCATCGATTGATGCAGCTGTCCATTCAGTGAATGATTTAAGCTTAGAATTGATTCTATTAATTGATGAGTTATTGCCTACAGAGTTTAATTGAACAATACTACTTGTCAAATAGCATTTACTTTTCTTGTATTCTTCACTTTTCACACTAAAAAAGTCATTGCTAGCTACAATATTAATAGGTTTCTCAAGCATTGTAAGATTTCCTAGTTTAATTTTGTAATCATCATAATTCAATCCAGGGTTGTTTGATATAAATTCGGAAAGTAATTCTGGACTTGGTGTGTTTGGTAAAATGTGTTCTATCTCTAAAGAGGTATACTCAGATATCGATCCAGGCTGTTTAATTCCCTTATATGCCATGTCTACATACTGAGTGATTTTTGCAAGTATATATCTTGTTCGATACTTTTGCATTGAATTTAATGTGTATCGCTTCAATGCATTAGTCATTTCATTCTCTTTTGATTCTATGCTACTTAAGAATCTTGTCTTTAAGAAATTATTATACTTCAATATTTGTTGATCTCTATCCGTAGTTATGGTTCTTTGTGTCTGTTGGAGATACGAGGACTGTTCCAATAAAATATTCGTTTTCAGATCCTTCCATTTCGCTGTTAATATCTTCAAGGAGTTGATAAACTTCTTTCTCAGTCCATACATACTCTCTTTGATAGTCTGGGACTATGTAAAAACACTCCATAAACGCTTCATAAATACTATACTTATAATTCTCAATTCTTTTCATTTAACCACCCCAATTTTTGATTTAAATAAATCACAAAGTATAATTGCGAAATATCTATGATATACATCAAAAGTCTTAAATATGTACTCGAATATTTAATCGAGGCTACTTGAATATGTACATATTGTATTATTTTAAATTATAAGATATTTCTAAATATTTATCAATGTAAACCTGAGTTAACTTAAAAAAGCCGACTCAGATCATTGATCCAAGTCAGCCTGTCTGTTTAACTATTAAACTTTAATCTATAACTATTTTAGACTGCTTTATTGGTAATTAATTTGCAGTGATTACTTCTCTAACTATTTCTCGCAATCCAATTAAACCTTCCTCAAACATCTGTTTTTGACTTTCATCTAAATCTATTATAAATTCTTTTTTTTCTGGGTTGTAACCAACTTCTTTAGCTATAAGTCCATTTAGAATTAGTTGATTATAATGTACGAAATCTTGGAATGAGGATTTTTCCAGTCCCTTATCATCAAGATAAAGTTTAAGTACATCAAATGAATAAAGATAATTCGACTCAAAGTGTTCAAGATTTTCTATTGAAAAAATATCAGGTTTTATTACCTTTTCATTTAAAAATGCGTCCCTAAAATTAATTTGATTAGTTAATTTAAAAATTGTTAGATTATCTATGATTTTTTCCAACTTTATTAATGCTTGTTCAAGATATATTTCTTCTTTAGTGTTACTGTAATCTTCAAGCATCCCAACATATTGACTAATACTTCTATACAATTGCGAATAGCTTTGGTAGTATATAGTTGCTGCATTAAATTCAACGCTGTTATAGGGTCTTATATAAAAAATCGCTAAAAGAAGTAGACATGTTAATACTAAGATAATTGCTAATTTTCTATGCATAGTTTTCACCTCTCAATTTTAAGTATTTTTATAACATAACTTGAAATCTTATTGATCATTTTTTTAATAGTAATATTTTAAATTCTGTAACGCCTCCAACCTTACAAATAAGATTAATGAATGTTTAAAGACGCATAAACTGTTATATCCAGTAATTTATCTTGACCATTATTTATGTGCAATATTTATGTGCAATTTAAATCCAGATTGCTAAATGCAAACTAAACTAAAACAATTTTTATCTCTGTAAAAATATATTGTTTTTCTCCTTTAGAAGAGGATTTTTTCTTTTTACTATTATCTCTTTTTTAATTCTTATTCAACTACTTAAATTACTCTTTTTCCATTCAATATTTTTCGCGGATATTGATTTATAAATTCTTGTTTATCTAAAATCCTTTTTGTAATGATTCAAAAATTCGCTCCCATTGTCTAAGGTTATCAACTAAAACATAGTGAGAAAACGCTTAATTCCAATCCTTTTTTCATATTGATCTAATTGTCATTGTACTTCCTTTTGCGTTTTAGAGTATCCATTAATATTACTTTCCCTCATTTTAATTTTCGACTGCTTCTAATTCTTCTCGTTCATCGAAAGTTAAGTGTTCCTTTTTGATGAGTACTGATATAATAGACTTTGCTCATGATTCTTCTCCATTTATATTCCCATAAATGAAATACATCTACTTCAAGTAATTACGAATCTAGGCTGGCGTGCAAATATACCAAGCAGCTTTATAATCAACATCAACTACCTTAACTTCTGAAAAACACTCCTTCATTTCGAAAACACAATTTATCATCTCATGTTCAGCTTCCTTTATAAACTGAAAGTAATCACCTCGTTCAAGCCATTCGATAATCGTTGTCAGCAACGCACGTCTTTGATTGTAGTCATAGATGATTACTTTGTTTTTGGTAACCCGGCTCATTTCAGCATACAATTGTTTTCTTTCATTTTTTTGTAATCCATGAGCTACATATGAAGCTATCGAAATATCAAACAATTTATCTTCAAAAGGAAGCTGTTCAAGTACATTTGCTTGAATAAAAGTTATTAATTTATTTTCAGGTTGCCTTTTTGCAATATTTAACATCTTATCTGCTGCATCAACACCTGTAACCATTAAACCCTTTTCATTGAGAACAGAACATAGGGCGCCTGTTCCACACCCTACATCGAGAACATTATAAAATGTAGACAAGTCCAATTCGTCTGAAGCTTTGTCGATAATTCCCCTATAACGATTTTTCTGCTTCTCGTAAAACAAACCATAGATTGGTGCTATTGAATTAAAAAGAGATCTACTATTTTTAGCCATGGATTACAACCCCCATTGATCATTTAATATTATATTTATTATTTCTTCGTCTCTTGTTTTTAAGATTCGGGTTGTGACACTTCTACTGAGCACATACATATTAACCATTCAAAATTTTAAACATTTCTTCTTTATGTTTGCTTGCTTTTTCTTCGGTCCATTTTCCATTATCGAGGTTAACTAATTCTTTCATAATCTTTAGTTTCAAACTTTGCTCGATAATACTTGGGTAAGAGCTAATTTTCCCTTCCGGTGGCAAATTAGAAAACTTTGAGTTTCCAGATACTGTAATTAATGCAAGGTTACCAAAACCATCAAGGTCATCCGATTTCCAACTTAAACCTTCAACTGGATTTTGTGGTTGAAAGTGTTCAATGGAGTTTCTAAATTGAAATTGCCAGTCACTAGGCATTGGAGGAACAATTTCTTTTCCTAAATAAGAATACCCATTTTTATATAAAAGATAATCAAGGTAAGTAAATACTATTCTTTCAAAGCCAAATCCTCTAGAATCCTCAAACCTCGATTCGATAACTTTTGTTTTGCAGTAATCTTCAAGGATTTCAATGATGTCACATAATTCATTTTCTATTAGCCTCGTTAAAACAAGCGAAATCCAATGCATCGTCTTAGGTGAAGTGTAAGTTATACGCAAGCAAGATTGCAGTGTTCTTGTTAGTTTATTCTGACTATTTTCATCGCCGAAAGTACCTACATATTTAGGTTTTTCATATTTAGATTTTTCATATTTAGGTTTTTTCACATCACTATATTTCTCTAAACGTTGAAGCGACCATTTCCCAGTATCTCTATAATCTCTAGCATATTCACGTTTCAAAATATATTTATCAAACAATACACGGCATTTTAGCATATGATATAAAAAGTTCTTTGCTCTACCCGCATCATTCCAAGCCCACGATAAATTATTTAAGAAATGTTTATCATCAAGTGTTGAATCTTCCTCTCCCAACTTATTAATTACAGCATTTACCTGTAGTAAAAAGTTGGGGAATGAAATAATTGATTCAAAACGTTCATTCTCAACTTCATCATTACTTCCCCCATTATTAATGAGTTTTTTATTTTTTAGAATTTCAATTAAAGGAGCTGAATTTCTGTCTTCATCATCTTTCGGAACACATTCACTAATTGAATCGAAATCTACGATATTATCCTTGATACTAGTCCAATCATTTGTAAAAAGTGCCTCCCTAATCTTAGGATCAAAATTCATTTGAATATATGAGTCCATGTTAGAGCAATTATTCCAGATCAATGCTGCAGTTTTTTTATCGTGTTCTGTATCCAATACTGCTAAAAACTTTGCTTTTGCAATTTCATGAAGTTCAAGTTGCTCACCACGAGTATTCATGATTTCAAAATAATGATTTAAATCTATACCTTGTGGAACCTGTACACGGACAAGAAAAACCTTTTCTAGTTTTTTAATTAATTCGTTTTTGTCTATATTATTCGTTTTAAAATAAGTATCAATGATTTGATATCCCTTCAATATTTCAACAGAGACTAATTCTTCCACTAATTCACGATTGTTGTACTTAGTTAACATGTCAAGGGTATGGTTTGATTTTTCTCTCGCTTCAAATCTCAATGCATCCTTCGCAATAGTCATGCCTAGATAATTTTCTAATAGAAATAATGTCGTCAATCTTTGTTGGCCATCTATTACTTCATAAACATTATTATCAGTTTGATTAACAATTAGATTTCCAAGAAAGTAGTTTTTATTAGAGTCATTAATTAAACTATCAATATCTTCTATCAGCTGTTCAATTTCCATTATACCCCAAGCATAGTTACGTTGATAAATCGGAATTACATAACGAATATCAGTAAAAATACTATATACCGATATGATTTTTAAGTTTTTATCCATCCCCTACTACCTATTCCATTTACAAAGTAAATCATATACATCTTTGTATTTCTCTATATTTTTATTTACAATTTTTGGTTGCTCCAAAACAATAAGTTTTAGTTCTTCTGTGTTATTCATTTCACTAATTTCTGAAAACAAACTTAATCCATGGTTTACCCGTTCATGTTCTCCTCGTGCATACTTATTAATTGTCTGTGGATAAACAGCATCCATAACTAGGCGTAAAGAATAACTCCATGTATATAGTTGTTGCATAACAACTTTTGATAGGTTTTCAATACCAAATCGATCAGCAAAAAACAATAATGCACATTCATATAACTGTTTAATATAAATGTTACCAGCACGTCTACTCGGAATTTGTTCATCCGTGTGAACTTTATGTATTAATTGTTGTACTTGCTCAAGCAGGTTTTTATAATGAAGAGTGTAATTAAAAAATCGCTTCCCTGCAATAAGTGGCTGTGTTAATTGAAATTGATTCAATGCTTTATATGCAAGTAGTTCACTACTTCCATTTGCATTAAATTGTTCTACGAAAAGGTTACTTGCTTTATGATAAATGGCATAATTAAATACATTTATAGTTTTAATCCCTTTGAATACATCGATTTTACTAGACGAATAACCCAAACCTTTCTTTCCTTTATACCATTGCGTCAAAGGATAAAGATATATTTTAAATAAGTCATTTAAATCATCCTGATTAACATTTTCCCATTGGTTGATAATCCTTATCTTTTGATATTCCGCTTCATCATCCATCTCGCGTAAATGATATGACTTTAATAGATCATGCGGATCTAACTCTCTTCCACGTGAATTTTGTGAATCAAAGAACTGAAAGGCCTCTTGCTCACTGTCTGTAACAATTTGAACTGCACTACAATTTTTAAGTATATATTCTTTGTATTTCTTTCGATCATCTGCCGAAAGTTCATTTGTCCGCTTAGATAAAATTTCAAAATTAGTTACTATTGCATCATTAGATAGGTGATTGTATTTTTCTTGTAATAAGCCCAATTTCTCATCCCCTAAGCAGTATAGAAGAATCGAAAGAGTTGTCAGTCGCTGTTGTCCATCGACAATATTGTATTTTCCATTTTCTTTATGTAAAATTACTGAGCCAATTCTATATTCTGGTATCCCTTCTTGATATGCACGATAAGTATCAAGAAAAAGGGTATTAGTAGACTTCACACTCCAACTATACGGACGTTGATATGAAGGTAAAGTTAATTTCATTTTAAGTAATTCATGAATCTTTTTAATTTTTAATTCATCTTGAAGTAGAGCCATTTTTCATATTCCCCCTAACTACTTCAAATCTCGATTACGTAATATTTACAATCCTTGTTTATTTCTTGCCATATAAAATCATATTTACCTGATAATGTAATGTAATCTTTGTTCTTCAACCTCATGCTATATTGTTACCGTTTCACCTTATCCTCAAATACTTTGCCGCTGTCCTTAAGATCATCCAACTTCTTCTGCGAATAATTATTCTTAAAAGTCGGCACGTACGGTTCTGGGTTGTTTTCATCACTGCATAAGCGTTTCATTGCATCTATGGTAGCACGGCCTGTAGTGGCGGCTGGCATAAAATAAGTTAGGATGATATTATGATTATATTGATTCGGTTTAACTGCCCATACTGGAATTCGTTGATTTGATTTCCGTAAAAATCCTTGTTAGTATCTTTATTTTGTTTTGTTATTGTTTTTAAGTTGTAGTCTTGTGATGCTTTTTCAAAGGTTTTTGCAATATACCAGCGCATACAGCTTTCTATTGCAGCTTCCTGTGTTTCATTCGTTAAATTCAATGCGATGCAAAACTCCTCATAAACATCTGCATCAGATGTAAAGGTAACGCTCTTATTCACCATTTACACCCCCGCTATTTATTTTATACAAATTATACCACTAATTCGTATTTTCTCATCAACATAAATACGAAAAATACCATGCATTTCAGCAAGGTGTTATATCCTACTAACATTTTTTAATTTTCAATTCCTATACTAATGCCTGACTTTAATTTACATAAATGCTGTCATCGTGAACTGTAACTTTTTCAATAAGTAGCCTTACTAATTGCTCATCATGTAAGTGATACAATTAAGATGTACAAATAAAGGAAAATAAAAATGTACAATATTGTACCTTAGTATAGAATAATTGTATACTCTTAATTTGAGGTATAAAAAAAGAGATTCAATTGATCTCTTCTTGGGAAATACTAATTAAACCCTCTTATTGATGCTATTCTAATTTTTAGTATTCTTTTGCTTATAATAGAGTATAAAAAATGCACCTAGACCATTAAGTAGAATAATGGCATAAAAAATATATCTTGTATCTTCATAGGTGAAAATATTTAAAAAGTTTGAAACTATTAATCCTGTTAAAATCAAAAGCAAAAGCAGTTGAATTGCAAAATATTTCTTCATAAAGCATACCTCCAGTAAAGTTTGCACAGTAATTGTAAATGTCAATCCCAAAATGCATGTTTTTTAGAATCTCAAAATGTATGATTGTTAGAATTAATTATTGGTACTTTTTTTAGTTTCTACCAGGTCAAT
>NZ_JBSQIL010000033.1:0-20167 GCF_055108775.1 Soehngenia sp.
ATTTGACAATTATTACAGTATTACATGATCTAAATTTAGCAAGCAGATATTCTGATAAACTGGTATTAATAAAAGACGGGAAAATACTGAAAACAGGCAGTGCGCAAGAAGTTTTAACAGTTTCTAACATTGAAAATGCATATAATATGAATGTAGTTGTAGAGTTAAATAAATACACAAATTCTCCAGTAGTCATACCAATAGAGGCGAAAAAAAGGAAGAAGAATCAATTATTTCCAAGCATTCATTTGATATCAGGTGGAGGAAGCGGAGAAAATATAATATCGAGACTATTTACAGAAGGAATTGATTTTAGTGTTGGAGTATTGAATATAGGCGATAGTGACTGGCAGTTAGCAAATAGCTTAAAGGTTAAGATAATCGAAGAAAAGCCTTTTTCAGCTATCAGAGAAGAAACTATTCAAAAGAATATGGAATTAATCAGAACTAAAGATATTATAGTAATATCTCAAGTACCAATAGGATATGGCAATCTTGCGAACATACAGATGGCACTTAATGCTATAAACGAGGGGAAGAAAGTCATTTATATAAAAAACAATGCTTTTGAGAACATTGATTATACTAATGGGGCAGCTACCAAAATATATAATGAACTTATTTCTAAAGGGATGATTGTATTAAATTCTATTCAAGAATTAATTGATTACTTGGAAAATTATAAGAATATTTAAATTATCCTGTGGTAAAATATTTATATATTATTAACTATGGAGATGATTATATGAAAACAAAAAAATTACTTATGATTCCAGGACCAACTCCAGTATCAAGAAGCATTCAAGATGAGATGGGGAGAGAAACTATTGCGTTTTCTGATGAAAATTTTATAAATGATTTTAATTATTGCTTAACAGAACTTAATAAGATTGTAAAATCAGATGGTGAGGTTTTTGTTATATCCGGAAGCGGAACTTTAGCCATGGAGATGGCATTATCAAATGTCTTGAAAAAAGGGGATAATTTATTAGTTGTTTCTCATGGGTTTTTCGGAGACAGATTTATTGAAATTGCAAAGAATAAAGGAATAAATGTTGATGTGTTAAGTTCTGAATGGGGTAAAACTGTACCTATAGAAAAGATAAGAGAAACTCTAAAGAAAAAGGATTATAAAGCTATTACAGTAACCCATGTTGACACATCTACAGGGGTAAAAGCAGAGTTAAAAGAGATAGGGAATATGCTAAAAGAATTTCCAGAAATAATATACATAGTTGATGGCGTGTGTGCTACTGCTGGCGAAGCAGAATATATGAATGATATGAATATAGATATTCTTTTTACAGCATCTCAAAAAGCATTTGGAGTAGCCCCTGGATTATTAATATTGTGGGCGAATGAAAAAGCTATGTATGCAAGAGAAAAATTGGGGTCTATAAGTGAGTATTTTTTGGATTTTAAAAATTGGTTACCAATCATGCACGATCCTTCAAAGTATTTTGCTACACCAAGTGTCAATCTGATTTGGGCATTAAATGAGTCCATAAGACTCATAAATGAAGAAGGCATAGAAAATAGGTTTTATCGACATGAATTATTCGGGAAAGCTATTCAGAAGGCATTGGAAGGACTTGGGTTTGATATATTAGCAGAAGAAAAACACAGGGCGAATACTTTGTCTAATGTGATTTATCCTGATGGTGTCAATGACGAATTATTTAGAAAGATTCTAGCTAAAGAAGGAGTTCAAGTGGCAGCAGGATTAGGAGCTTACAAAGGTAAAATGTTCAGAATAGGGCATATGGGAAACATAGACAAACATTATTTGATTTCTTCTATAGCTAGTATTGAGAGAACACTTTATGAATTCAATATTGATAGATTGTCTATAGGATTAAATATAATACAAAGAGAATTAATAAATAAAAGCAAGGGTTAATTCCCTTGCTTAATATTTAATAATGATATAATAATGCTTATATTTAACCAAAACATTAGAAATATTCGATTATAAAACCAAATATAATCTGCAAAGCCCATAACTAATATACCCAAAACACTTGATAAGGCTGCAGCTACAATTAATGATTGTTCTGTTCCAACAGATTTTTTTATTTGCAAATAACTGTTTTTTGCTAGTCTAAAAATTAAAAATACAAAACTAACAATAGAAAAAACACCTGCTTCTAACCAAAGTTGAATAAATAAATTATGAGTGTGTGCAACAGTTGTCAAACCAAATCCTTTATAGCGCTGATAAATTAGAGAAACCGTTTTACTTCCCAAGCCAACACCAGTTACCCAATAATCTCTTAGCATAATTAATGCAGGTCCCATAATCATTTGTCTGTATTGTAAAGAGCTATCGTTTGGATTAAATATTGTCATCAAACGATTCAAAATAGAACTAGGAAGGAATGGTATAGCCATTAATCCTAGTACTATCAAAATCGGAATATACTTTTTATTCCATAAAAATACAAAGATGAAAATACATACTGCAAATGCTATCCATGATGATCTTGAGCCAGTTTTAAATAACATAAGCAGTATAGGAATCAAAGATACTGCATAAATTATTTTATGAGCCATTTTTTTAGATTTTAAAATCAAAGGGAAGAAAAAAGGAATACTTAAAACTAAAAATTCTCCATATACATTCGGGTTTCCAAAACTAGAAAAAACTCTAGCCCCGAGGCCTTGGTTAATGGATAAATCAGTCAATGAAGGATTCACCTCTATGCCTACGATTTGCCACTGATATAATCCATAAATAGAGGTTAAGAAAGCTGAAACAGCTATAAATTTTGTTAGATTGATGATTTTATCTATAGAGTCCATTTCCATTGATATTACAGCTACTAAAACAAAAGTAAAAAAATAAAATATAAGCTGATTTAAACTTTCTTGAGGAAATAAAGAAGTTAAACCTGCTATAAATAAAGTAGAAAAGAATATGACTAAAGAATAATCTATTTTTTCTAATTCAAGTTTAGGATTATCTGAAAGACCTTTTTTTAAGTAAAAAAATGCAGTGATCATTATAATCATAAACACACCATATAAATTACTCCACAAATGGTCTGGTATATTAAATATTAGAACAATACAAAGTCCTATTAGAAAATTCAAGTGAATTCCAATTAATTTGAAATATCTAATAAAAAGGCTTGTTTCAAATAATTTATTAAATTTTCTATATAAGAAATTTATTAAAATTGAAGGTAAACTAAACACAAAAACTAATATATAAAAAGTGAAACTTTTTAACCAATTGGTGTTTGTGGCAGTATTTGTTTTGAGATAATATAATAGTTTACTGTTTTCAAATTGATTAGCTAAAAAATCTTTCATATATAACTCCTTTGGTTATTCGTTTATGGTGTTTGCATAAGATATTCTACCATCTTTTAATATTGAATTTCCTGCATATAAAGTAATTGTTTGTCCAACATAGTAAACTGATTTGTCAAGAGATATTCCATTTGGTTTAACTTCACCAGAAGCTTTCATTGTAATAGTTAAAGATATATATCCTTCCTTTTCTGATGATACTACATTTCCTTCATCATCACTTGCAAAAACAACACTAGGCCCTTTTTCAATTTTTGTAATCTTTCCAAATGATGAACCTTGAACTGATTCTCTAACAGGGCTATCTATCTTTATACCATTTAAAACCGTTTCAGGGACGGATTCTATATAGAATGAAATTTCAATATCTTTTTTTTGTACTTCGCTTTTAGCTATGTTTGCTTTATCAAGTTTACTTTTCATGCTTATGATTGCTACCAATACTATAATTAAAACAACTAAATCTATCCAAGTAAATTTATGCTTTCTCATTTTTAACCTCCTAAAGCTGATTTGCGGCATCTATTCTTCCATAAAAAATTGAAGTCCCAACTCTTAAATTAATTACTTGACCAATATAATAAGTATTTCCATTTATTATTATGCCATTATCACTTACTTTTCCATTAGAAGTCAAAGTTATATATATGTGAGAATAGCCATCTTTGCTTGAAGTAGTTTGCTCTCCATATTTATTCCTTCCATAAGAAATTGAAGGACCTGTCTTTATAGAAGTAACTTCACCAAAACTAGTATTTAGTAAAGGTTCGGTAGATGGGTCTCCTATTTTAACATTATCTGCTGTAAATGAATTTACTTCCTCTTGAAAAAATACTATTTCTATTTTACTTACATTATCAACAACAACATCTCTATGACCAATTATACCTAACTGATTTAGTCCGAATACTACGACGGCAATTATTATAATGCCAATCATAAAATCAATAATATTGAATTTTTTTAAAAACTTCCTATTATTGTTTGCCATTCTAAATCCCCCTATTTAAGATAAATTTCTAGCGTTTTTTCCGCAACTGTTTTTAAATCATATCTACTAGCAATTGAATTATAAGCATTTTCACCAATTTTTTTTCTCAACTCATCATTTAAAACAATTTCTAACATTTGCTTAGCTAAAGCTTCCTTATCACCATAGCTCACTAAAAAACCATTTTGCAAATCATTATTAATTATTTCTCTAGTGCCACCACTGTCAGTAGATATTACTGGCAATTTACATGCCATTGCTTCTAATATTGATATTCCAAAAGCCTCATATTGAGAATGACAGATAAAACAATCAGAATTCTTTAGAAAATCAGATATATTGTCTTTAAAACCTGTGAAGATTATGTGGTTTTCCAAACAAAGTTTTTTAGAATAGGATTTAATATCTTCTAAGGTGGTCCCATCGCCGACTAATAAAAATGTAACTTTTCTATTAATTTTTTCTCTCTCCATGATATCGTAAAATGTTCTTATAGAATCGATAAAAAACTTATGTCCTTTTTCCCACCTAAACCTGGCTACAGAAGTTATCAATATCGTATCTTTATCGATATTATATTCTTTTCTTATATCCTTTTTTGAAGGTTCATTCCACTTTTCTAAGTTTATACCATTTGGTATATACACTATTTTATTTTTAGGTATCCCTTCATTAATCAGCTTTTGTTCTACAGCTTTACTAACAGCTATTATTGAGTCGGTTTTTTTTGATAATATCTTATTTAATAATATTACTGATTTACTGTTTTCAATAAGCATATGTCTACTATTTATAATCTTAGATTTATTTCCGAAGTATTTTGATAATACGGCAATAGAATGTTCTCTTAAAAAGTGAGTATGAATTATATCAACTTTATTATCTATGCAGTATTTTTTTAGCACCTTGGCTGCTTTTATATCGAAAGTACTATTCATTTCTATTTGAACTAAAGGAATATCATTTTCTTCAAATAGTTTTCTTCCGGGACCGTCTTTTGAATAAACTATAGTTATATTAGCTTTGTCTCTAAGCTCTGAAATAACATTTAAAACTGAAATCTCGGTACCTGCATGTCCTAAATAATTGAACATATGTACAATATTAATCATTTTTAACCTCGCAATCTATTATACTATTTTCCGTTATAATAAAATCAACAGGTATATCATACTTTTCATGAGGGACTTTGTCAATTAGCTGAAAACTAAAAGCTAACCCGACTTTTTTTGCATCTTTTTTTAGAGTTGGTAAGAATTTATCATAATATCCACCGCCATAACCAACTCTATATCCTTCTCTATCAAAAGCTGCACCAGGAACTATTACTAAATCAATTGATTTAGGATCTATTGATTTTAGGTTTTTTTGATCAGGAGAGAGTATACCGTAATGACCAATAACAAGTTCATCGATAGAATTTATATTGCAAGGAAGCATTATCTTATTTATTGGATCAACATAAGGAACTGATATATTTTTCCCATTTTCAATTGCTTTTGATATAAACTGATGAGTATATACTTCACTATTAAAACTTACATAACACATTATATTATTAGATTGTTTAAAAAACTCGGAATCAATCAAGGCATCAATTATTTTATCGCTGTAATTTTTGATCTCCTCATTTGTTAAAGAGTTTCTTATTCTCAGTATTTTCTCCCGAATTAATTTTTTGTTCAAAGTTTCTCACCTCAAGTGTTTATTTATCATATCATTTATAATATAATATATCATTAGAAAGTAAAATGAAATACCAAAAAGGTTACGGATTTAAGAGGTGAAAAAATGATAAGATTTGTTAATGTTTCTAAAGAGTATAAAAATGGAGTTATAGCTTTATATGATATAAATATGGAAATTAATAAAGGAGAATTTGTATTTTTAGTAGGTTCTAGTGGTGCAGGCAAATCAACATTGATAAAACTTCTTTTAAAAGAAGAAGGAATAACTAGGGGGAAACTATACTTAAACGGTACTGATATAACAAGGGTTCCAAATAGAAGAATACCATTTATAAGAAGAAAACTTGGTGTAGTATTTCAAGATTTTAGATTATTGCCAAATAAAACAGTTTATGAGAATGTAGCATTTGCTATGGAAATCATAGGAGCTAGTCCTAGAGAAATAAGAAGAAGAGTACCCGCTGTATTAGGAATGGTAGATTTAAGCAGGAAAGCATCTTCTTATCCAGATCAACTATCTGGAGGAGAGCAGCAAAGAGTTTCAATTGCACGTTCAATAGTAAACAATCCTCCTGTACTAATAGCTGATGAACCTACAGGTAATCTAGACCCTGAGACAGCTAATGAAATAATGAAAGTACTCGTTGAAATAAACAATAGAGGGACGACTGTATTAATGGCTACTCATGCAAAAGAAATTGTAGACAGCATGAGAAAAAGAGTAATAGCCTTAGAAAACGGACGCATTGTGAGAGACGAAGAGAAAGGTGGTTACGGCATTGAAATTTAGGGTATTTAGAAATATACTTAAGCAAGGATTACAAAGCATGTGGCGAAATAGAAGTATGGGGCTTGCTTCAGTTACAAGCATATCAGCTGTTTTGATGATACTCGGCATAGTATTAGTGCTCATACTTAGTATAAATAATGTTGTAAACGATACTAAATTGAAATTTGACGAAGTGGAAGTATTCCTCGAAGATGATATAACTGACTTTCAGATGACAACTGTTGAAGAAACTGCTAAAAGTATTCCTGGAGTTATATCTATTATATATAGGTCGAAAGAACAGGCTTTAGAATTGATGAAACAAGATTGGGGAGAAGATGCATATCTACTAGAAGATCTTGAGACAAATCCCTTACCAAATTCTTATATTATAAAAGCTCAAGATTTAGAACTTGCAGAGAATTTAGTAAATTCAATAAAAACACTTGACGGAGTAGAAGAAGTGAAATATTATAAAGATATAATAGATAGGCTATTAACATTTGCTAATTATATTAGAATTGGCGGGATGATAATTATAGCTGTGCTAGTTTTTGTTTCTATATTTATTATTTCGAATACTATAAAGTTGACTGTTTCATCAAGGAAAAGAGAAATAAATATAATGAAATACGTTGGAGCTACTAATAGTTATATAAGAGGCCCATTCATAATAGAAGGTGTGTTATTTGGGTTATTTGGTGCAGTGATTTCTATATTTATAGTCTATTATGCATATAGTTATCTTTATGCTAATATGAATGAGAGTTTTTATAATATGTTTACTTTTTATCTGATATCGCCAGAATCCATATTAAGTGATATAGCAATAATATTTTTAACCATAGGAGCAGGAATAGGTGCTATGGGAAGCATATTGTCACTTAAAAAGTTTCTTAATGTATAGGAGGATTTATATAATGGAACTAAAAAACAAGATTTCTATCCTATTGGTATTTGTGCTAGTTTTTTCTACTGTATTTCAGGTTAATGGGCAGACTATAAACGATTTAAAAAAGCAACAATCAGAAATTCAATCCCAAATTGACAAGACTAAAAAAGAACTAGAATCTATGCAGAGTCAGACAGACACAGTGGAAAATCAAATAAAGGAATTGGATCTGAAGATATCAAATGCTCAGAATGAATTGGAAAATGTGAAAAAGGAATTGGAAATAATAAATGCTAATATAGAGCAGGCAGAAAAAGAATTAGCTGAAGCAGAAAAAAATATTGCAGAAAAGACTGAAACTTTTCACCAAAGGCTAAGAGTCATGTATAAAAACGGAAATGTTGGTTATTTAGAAGTTTTACTTTCATCAGGAGATATTAAAGATTTTTTATCTAGGCAAACTATGATAGAGTCAATAGCAGAGCAGGATAGAGAATTAATTCAATACATGAAAGAACAAAGAGATATAGTTGAACAAAAGAAAATTGAATTAGAGGCTCAAAGAGCATCAGTTGAGATAACTAAATCAAAGCTTGAGTCTAGAAAAAGGGACTTAGAAGCAGTTAGCAGACAAAAAGAAGATTTAATGGGTAGACTAATAAAAGATATAGAAGCGTATGAAAAAGAATATGATAAATTAAATGAGTTTGCAAAGGAAATTGAATCGAAAATAGTTGAACTGCAAAGGAATACAAATCCTTATACAGGTGGAATTATGCTTTGGCCTGTCGAAGGATATTCAAGAATTAGTTCATCTTTTGGATATAGAATACATCCTATTTTTAATGTTCAAAAACTACATACTGGCATAGATATACCTGCACCTGTTGGGACAAATATACTTGCGGCTTCAGATGGAATAGTGATATATTCTGATTGGTTGGGCACCTATGGAAAAGTAGTTATGGTCGACCACGGAGGAGGAATAGTTACACTTTATGCTCATAATTCTTCACTTCTAGTCTCAGAAGGGGAATATGTATCAAGGGGACAGCCGATAGCAAAAGTTGGGAACACAGGTAATTCTACTGGACCTCATTTGCATTTTGAAGTTAGAAAAAATGGAGTTTATGTTGATCCGATACCATGGCTAAAGTAAAAGGAGATATCTCCTTTTACTTTTTTTAAATATTTCTTATTAAGGGGTGCGAAATGAAAAACAAAAAAACAATTATAATATTTGTGCTTGTATTGATAGTAAGCAACATATTGTCATTTTCAGCATCAAATTATTTGGCTGTAAGTGCTAATGATAAAGTGATAATACCAAGCACTGAATACAAGATACTAAAGGAAGTTTATGAAAACAACAAAAAAGTAGTACAAGTACGAAGAGCAATCGATGAATTATATTTAAGAGACTTTGATGAAAATGATTTGCTTGAAGGACAGTTAAAAGGTATGGTGAATGCATTAAATGATCCTTATTCAGTGTATATGACAAAAGATGAATATGAAAGATTCAACACTGAAACTGAAGGAGAATATGGAGGTATTGGTATTATAGTTACTCCTGGAGATGACAATTTAATAACAGTAGTATCGCCTATAGAGGATACGCCAGCAGAAAAAGCTGGGATACAAACAGGTGATAAAATAATCCGCGTAGACGGTAAAGAATATTTTGCGGAAAATATGGATGAAGCTGTAAAAGTTATGAGAGGAGAACCTAATACTGATGTAGTTTTAACTATTCTCAGAAAAGATAAATCGGGAGAAACAATAACTTTTGATGTCGAAATTACTAGAAAGATTATTAAATTAATATCTGTAAAATCTGAATTACTTGACGATGATATAGGATATATAAGGATAACATCATTTGATATGAATACAGCAGATGATTTTAAGAAACAATTAAAAGACCTTGAAAGAAACAACGCAAAAGGGTTGATCATAGATTTAAGGAACAATCCAGGTGGTCTTTTAAATGTTTGTGCAGATGTTGCAGATGAACTGTTAGATAAAGGTGTAATAGTATATACAGAAGATAAAAATGGGAACAGAGAATATTTATATTCTGACAGTAATATGACAAAACTACCAATTGTTGTTTTAGTTAACGAAGGTAGTGCAAGTGCCTCAGAAATACTTGCTGGAGCGATAAAAGATCATCAAAGAGGAGTGCTAGTTGGTACCACAACTTTCGGTAAAGGAGTGGTTCAGAGACTTAGAGACTTTCCAGATGGCTCTGGCTTAAAGATAACAGTGTCTGAATACTTTACTCCAAACGGCATCAACATACATGGCATAGGGATAACGCCAGATGTAGTTGTCGAGTTAAATGAAGAAGTGGAAGAAATTGGGATAGGAAATCTAGAAAATGACAACCAACTTCAGAAAGCTATCGAGGTTTTAAAAGGGAAAATGAATTAATAAAGAGGAAACTTAATAAAAAACTTCACCATTCAACATATACATTATGTATTTGAGGGATAGTGAAGTTTTATTTAACTTTATTTATTTAATCTATCAGCATCTATAGAATATATTATTGAAGATGAGTCAGGCTCAAACGGAACTGTTGAATTTATATAAAGCCTTTTATTATTAGAATCATATATGGACTTCAATCCGAATACTTTTCCTAACTGAGTAATCTCACTGCTAAATAAATCAACTAAGTAAGTTTGATATATATCTGTTTGACTTGTATTTTCCATTATTAATATTTCTGAGTTTGATGCTTGAGTAAAGTATACAATATCTTTTTTGGAAGATTTAATTAATTTTCCTTTATCTAAATCGAATATATTTAAAGAATTAGAGTTAATAGTCTCATCATATTTTAAGTAAACAAGTATGTTGTTTTCAAAGACAGCAGTTTTATATCCCTGGTCAATATATGTTAATGTTCCATTTGAATCAGATAGATAGATGTTATTATTTTTAGCAGGGCTTAGAATCTCTTCAAAAATTATTTTGTCACCATATGGATTTAGATTAGAGATATTAAGATAAAATTGAGAATATAAACTGTAATCTTGAGTAACTATATCATAAGTATATATCTTTGTGCTTTTTTCATCATAATTATCTATTAAATAAAGTTCATTTTCATTTTTCCAAGAAATTCTTTCAATGGTTTTATCTTCTAAATTATCTAGTTTTTTAAGTTTGCTATCTTTATAAGTATAAATGTAAACATTACCAACTTCATCATTGAAGCTAATATTGTTTGAGCATGTGCACATTTGAGCATTTAGTAAATTCGTTGTTGTTGAAAAAATTAGTCTTTTACTAAGATTATTTACATCATAAAAATATAAATTATTAATTTTTTCATCTTTTAATGCTACATCAACTGAGTTTAAATAAATGAAACCATTTCCATGAGAGTAAAACAACATATTTCCGTAATCTATAAAATTAGAAACGAGTTCTCGGTTTATTCTTCTGATTTCTCCAGTTTCTACATTCATCTGGGTTTCCAGATTAATAATGGGAAATTGTTTATCATCTTTCTGGAATACATTATTAAACTGTATAGACCACCAATAACCATCATCTTTTTTAATGATATTAACATTAGGTGATGTAGATGAGTATAAACCATATTCAGCTTTTACTTTATTTATTATGTCAACCAAATCATAATTTATTTTAATTGGTTCATAATTTTTGCATACAACTTCCAAATTTAATGAATTAATATTAGGGATTTCTTCATTTAAGCTTACAGTGAATTGTGGTACTATTAATTGAGATTTTTCATCTGACAGATCTGCCTTTAGATAAATTATAATACTAGACCCATCTTGTTTTATATTAGAGATATATACGTTTGAGCACTCTACAAGACCACCATATATTAATAGTTTTTTCTCGTTTCTATCTCCCGTTATCTCTGCTCGAGGGGTTGTATTCTGATAACTTGTGGACAAAATAACTTTATCTATAGTATAATCTATTTCTTTATCTATGAAGACTGAGTTTGAATCTAACATATTTGAGACTTTTGTACATCCTACAAAAAGAATAAACGACAACAATAAAACGGATAATAATTTTGTGAATTTCATTAATCATCTTACCCCCAGTAAATAGATTTTACAATATTTTAAGAATAATCTCAAGTTTTAAAATGAGTAGATTTTTGATGTTGATTCATTTATAATATATATTAGAACAAATGTTCAAGAAAGAGGTAGTATTATGGGAGAATTTAAAATTGTTTCTAACTATAAACCGACTGGTGATCAACCTGAAGCTATTCAAAAGATAGTAGAAGGTTTAAACAAAGGATTAAAACACCAAGTTTTACTCGGCGTCACTGGGTCTGGGAAAACTTTTACAATGGCTAATATTATTGAAAAAGTACAAAAGCCTACTTTAGTAATAGCACATAACAAGACTTTAGCATATCAATTAGCAAGTGAATTTAAGGAATTTTTCCCAAACAATGCGGTTGAATATTTCGTAAGCTATTATGACTACTATCAGCCTGAAGCTTATGTTCCACAAACGGACACATATATAGAGAAAGATTCGTCAATAAACGATGAAATCGATAAATTAAGACACTCTGCTACTATGGCTTTATTTGAGAGAAGGGATGTCATTATTGTGGCATCTGTTTCATGTATATATGGGTTAGGAGACCCTATAGATTATGAAAACTTGGTTGTATCATTGAGACCTGGAATGAAAAAAGATAGGAATGAAGTTATGAGAAAACTTATTGATATTCAATATATGAGAAATGATATCAACTTTGAAAGAGGTACTTTCAGGGTAAGAGGGGATATATTGGAGATATTTCCAGCTTCCTCTAGTGAGAATACGATAAGAGTTGAATTTTTTGGTGATGAGATAGATAGAATTACTGAAATTAACTATATTACAGGGCAAGTTATTGGCTATAGAAATCATGTTTCAATCTTTCCGGCATCTCATTTTGCGACTTCACCTGAAAAGGTAGAAAGGGCATTAATAAGCATTGAAGAAGAGCTAGAAGAAAGGTTAAGAGAACTCAGAGATAAGGATAAATTAGTAGAAGCTCAAAGACTAGAGCAAAGAACTAGATATGATTTAGAAATGTTACGTGAAATGGGCTTTTGCTCTGGAATAGAGAACTATTCTAGACATCTTAGCAATAGACCAAAAGGTAGTAGACCGTATACTCTTATAGATTATTTTCCAGATGACTTTTTAATAATAATTGATGAATCTCATGTCACAATTCCTCAAATTGGTGGAATGTATGAAGGAGATAGATCCAGAAAGACCACACTAGTAGAATATGGATTTAGATTGCCATCAGCATTGGATAACAGACCTCTTAAATTTAATGAGTTTGAATCAATGGTTAATCAAATAATATATGTATCAGCAACCCCGGGAGGATATGAATTAGAACATGCTCAAAATGTTGTTGAGCAAATAATCAGGCCGACTGGATTGTTAGACCCTATAGTTGAGGTAAGGCCAACTAAAACTCAAATAGATGATTTAGTTGAAGAAATAAAAAAGACAACACAAAGAGATGAAAGAGTTTTAATCACAACGCTTACTAAAAAGATGGCTGAGGATCTTACTGAATATCTAAAGAAAATAGGGATTAAAGTGACGTATTTACATTCTGATATAAATACTATTGAGAGAATGGAAATAATAAGAGATCTTAGAATGGGCAAATATGATTGTATTGTCGGAATAAATTTATTAAGAGAGGGACTTGATTTACCAGAGGTATCTTTAATTGCAATTTTAGATGCTGATAAAGAAGGGTTCTTGAGAAGTGAAACTTCTTTAATACAGACTATAGGGAGAGCTGCAAGAAATATAAATGGAAGAGTAATAATGTATGCTGATACTATAACAAAATCTATGAAAAAAGCTATTGATGAAACAAATAGAAGAAGAAAAATACAAGATGAATACAATAAGCAAAACAATATAGTGCCTAAATCGATTATCAAAGGGGTAAGGGATATAATTGAGGCAACAATTGTTGCAGAGGAAGATTATTCATACGAAGAAAACTTGACAAATGAAGAGTTAGAAGCTATGATATTTGAACTTGAAAAAGCAATGCTAAAAGCAGCAGAAGAATTGGAGTTTGAGAAAGCAGCTGAAATAAGAGATAAGATGATTGAATTGAAAAAGAAGGTAGTTTATTAGAGGTGAAGAAATGACAAAAGATCAAATCATTATAAAGGGAGCAAAAGAGCATAATTTAAAAAATATAGATATAGAATTGCCAAGAAACAAGATGATTGTTTTTACTGGCTTAAGTGGTTCTGGGAAATCTTCACTTGCTTTTGACACAATATATGCAGAAGGACAAAGAAGATATGTAGAATCTTTATCTAGCTATGCTAGACAGTTTTTAGGTCAAATGGAGAAGCCCGATTTAGATTATATTGAGGGGCTTTCTCCATCTATTTCAATTGACCAAAAAACTACATCAAGAAACCCTAGATCTACTGTGGGGACAGTGACTGAGATATATGATTACCTAAGATTACTTTTTGCCAGAATAGGGGTACCATACTGTTATAACTGTGGCAAAGAAATCACAAGCCAAACAATAGATCAAATGGTTGATAGAGTTATGAGTCTAAATGAAGGTACTAGAATTTTGATACTATCACCGATTGTTAGGGGAAAGAAGGGTGAGCATACTAAAATACTAAACCAAATAAAAAAAGATGGGTTTTTAAGGGTAATAATAGATGGAGTTAATTATGAGCTAGAAACTGATGATATAAAATTAGAAAAGACTAAAGCACATACTATCGAGATAGTTGTGGATAGACTTATTGTTAGAGAAGGGATAGAATCTAGGCTGAATGATTCATTAGAAACGGCTCTGAATTTAGCAGATGGGCTAGCTATTGTTGAGATTGTTGGAGGAGAAAGAATTCAATTTAGCCAAAAATTGTCATGTCCAGATTGTAATATTTCTATAGAAGAGATATCACCTAGAATGTTTTCATTTAATAGTCCTTTTGGAATGTGCCCAACTTGCAATGGATTAGGTTTTCATAAAGAGATAGATGAAGATTTGGTAATACCTAATCGAAACTTAAGTATATCAGAAGGTGCAATAGCTCCATATTCTAATACGGATGAGGATAATTATTATTATCAGATATTTAAAACAATTGCAAAAGATAATGGGTTTAGCGTAGACGAGCCGATTAAAAATGCCCCTAAAAAATTTTTGGAAGAGCTATTTTATGGAACTGAAAGGCCTATTAAATTTAAATTTTTAAGCTATTTTGATGATTCAGGGAAAAAAGAATTTAATGGTAAATTTGAGGGGATAATATCAAACTTGACACGAAGGTATAGAGAAACACAATCTGATTTTATGAGGGATAAAATTGAAGAATTTATGTCTGAAATCCCATGCCCTGATTGTCATGGCAAGAGGCTGAAAAAAGAAGTGTTATCTATCAAAATAAATGGCTTAAATATATCTGAAGTAACTGATATGCCAGTAATAAAAGCATTGGAGTTTTTTGAAAATATTATCCTTAACGAAAAGGAAACAATGATAGCGGATCAAATTTTAAAGGAAATAAAATCAAGATTAGGATTTTTAGTAGATGTAGGACTAGATTATCTTACTTTATCAAGGATGGCAGGAACATTATCTGGTGGTGAATCTCAGAGAATTAGGCTTGCGACACAGATAGGCTCTAGTCTAGTTGGTGTTATATATGTTCTAGATGAGCCAAGCATTGGGCTTCATCAAAGAGATAATGAAAGACTAATAAGAACTCTAAGAAATTTAACTGACTTAGGAAACACTTTAATAATAGTAGAGCATGATGAAGATACAATAAGAGCCGCAGATCACATTGTCGATATTGGACCAGGTGCAGGTATTCATGGGGGAAATATTGTTGCTCAAGGTTCACTTGAGGATATAGAAAAAAGTCCTAAATCGATTACTGGTGCATATTTGTCAGGTAGACTAAAAATAGAAGTCCCTGAAGAAAGGAAAAAGCCAAATGGCAAATGGATAAAAGTTATAGGCGCTAAAGAAAACAACTTAAAGAACATTGATGTAGAATTTCCATTAGGAGTTTTCACATGTGTTACTGGAGTTTCAGGGTCAGGGAAAAGTTCTTTAGTAAACAAAGTGCTTTATAAAGCACTTTCACGTGAATTAAATGGCTCTAAACAACGAGCTGGAGCATATGAAAGAATTGAAGGAATAGAATATTTAGATAAAGTAATAGAAATAGATCAAAATCCTATTGGCAGAACACCAAGGTCTAATCCTGCAACATACACAGGTTTATTTGATCATATTCGAGATGTATTTGCTATGACAAATGAAGCAAAGATGAGAGGATACAAAAAAGGTAGATTTTCATTCAATGTAAAAGGCGGAAGATGTGAAGCATGTAAAGGTGATGGGATTTTAAAAGTTGAAATGCATTTTTTACCAGATGTTTACGTTCCTTGCGAGGTGTGTAAGGGGAAAAGGTATAACAGAGAAACCTTACAAGTTAAATACAAAGACAAAAATATAGCAGATGTATTAGACATGACTGTTGAAGAAGGATTAGAGTTTTTTCAAAACATACCAAAGATCAAGAGAAAATTAGAGACATTGTATGATGTAGGATTAGGTTATATAAAAATTGGGCAACCCTCAACAGAACTTTCTGGAGGTGAAGCACAGAGGATAAAATTAGCAACAGAGCTTTCAAAGAGAGCTACAGGCAAAACTATTTATATTTTAGATGAACCTACGACGGGGCTTCATAGTGCAGATATCCATAAGTTAATAAAGGTTTTGACTCAATTGGTCGAAGGAGGCAATACTGTTGTGGTCATAGAACATAATTTAGATGTCATAAAGACCGCAGATTATATTATTGATCTAGGGCCTGAGGGCGGAGACAAAGGTGGTTATGTAGTTGCTTGTGGGGCACCTGAAGAAATAGCAATGAATGATAAATCGTATACTGGAATGTTCCTAAGGAAAATATTGTAATATTATGTTTGATTAGGCAGACAGAGTTTGCCAACAACTAACTACTCAATTTTAAAATAGATAATGATAATTGCTAATGATAGCAAAAAAATTTTTAAAGTAGTATAATCTATGATATAAACATGCCGGAGGGTTATAATGCTATATATAATGCTATTCTTTTCATTGTTAGCTGGAATAGATAAATTATTTGGTAACAAGAAAGGACTAGGGGAAAAATTCGATCAAGGATTTTTAGCAATGGGAAGTTTGGCATTGACTATAATCGGGATTTATAGTTTGTCACCAATAATCGCTAAATTGCTGGTTCCTATTTTATTACCGGTTTCTGATTTTTTCAATCTGGACCCTTCAGTCTTCATTAGCTCAATTTTAGCCCCAGATTTAGGAGGATTTCCAACAAGCATCTCGATTGCTAAAAATGAAAAAATAGGTATTTTGAATGGGGTTGTTCTAGCATCTAGTTTGGGTACTATTATTTCTTTTAGTATTCCTGTGGCTTTTAGCATGATAAAATATGATGATTTTGAACCATTTACTAAAGGCATATTAGCAGGAGTTACCACGATACCATTAGGAGTATTTGCGGCAGGCATAATGCTAGATGTAAACTTTATCTCACTTCTCATAAATCTTATACCAGTTATATTGTTTTCTTTGTTAGTAACCGTTGGGTTATTGGTATTTCAAGAAAAGACAATTACTATTTTTAGGATAATTGGGAAAGCAGTATTGTTCTTTAGCACTACTGGATTAATTATTGGAATTTTCCAATTTTCAACAGGAATTGTAATATTTTCGGATTTAATTTCATTAGAAGAGAGTTTCAAAATAGTTTTGAGCATCGCAGTTGTTCTATCGGGAGCATATCCTATGTTATTGATATTATCTGAGAAGTTTAAAAAACCATTAAAAAATTTATCTACAAAATTTGGACTTAACGAATACTCAATTCTTGGTATTATATCCACTTTAGCTAGTTGTTTACCGATGTTAGCCATATATGACAAATTCGATAGAAAAGGGAAAATATTAAATGCTGCTTTTACAGTAAGTGGTGCGTTTGTTTTTGGAGGGCAGTTAGGTTATATTTCCTCTGTTGCTAATGATGCTGTAAATGCTTTTATTTTTGCTAAACTAATTTCTGGTATAAGCGCAATATTTGTTGCTTTGATAATAATAAAATTCGAAGAAGAAAAGGGGTTTTAGTGTGCTCGTAAATCAAAGAATTAGAAAACTCAGAGAATTAATGAAGGATAAAGGGATCGATATTTATATAGAAATTACATCTGATCCACATCAGTCGGAATATGTAGCTGACTATTACAAAGGTAGAGAATTTTTAACAGGATTCACAGGTTCTGCTGGAACTGCACTTGTGACTGAAGACAAAGCAATACTATGGACAGATGGCAGATATTTTATTCAAGCTGAAAAAGAAATAAAAAATACTGATTTTGTATTATATAAAATGAACACTAAGGGATATCCTTCATTGATAGAATGGCTTAAGGAAAATGTGAAAGATGGATATACTATTGGATTTAATGGTGAAGTATTTTCTGAAGAATTAGTTGAAAAAATTATTAAGGAATTAAATGATAGAAATTTTCGACTTCATGACCAGGAAGATCTCGTAGGGTTAATATGGGATGATAGACCACAGTTAAATATAGAAAAAGCATTTAAGCTAGGAATTGAATATACAGGGGAAAGCACAAAAGACAAGATATCAAGAGTAAGAGAATATCTTGAGCTAAAAAAAGCTGATTATTTAGTACTAGCGAGTTTAGATGATATAGCATGGTTATACAACATAAGAGGAAGAGATGTATTGAATAACCCAGTCGTTATATCTTATGCGTTGATATCAATGGATAAAGCCAATTTATATATTGATAATAGAAAACTGTCGGAGGAAGTCAAAAAAGAATTAGAGGAAGAAACAATTCATATAAGCGAATACTTAGATATATTTGATGACTTAAAAAACTTAGAACCATCAAGTTGTGTAATGCTTGATAAATCTAGAATAAATAGAAAACTCTATACATGTATCCCAAGCAGTTGTAACATTCTAAATGAAATCAATATTACGACTAAGTATAAAGCTATAAAAAACAGCATAGAAATAGAAAACTTAAAGATTGCTTACAGAAAAGATACTGTTGCACTTACTAAGTTCTTTTACTGGATTGACAAAAATGTTTATAGTGGAGATATAGATGAATTTTATGCATCTGAGAAATTAGAAGAGTTTAGAAAAGAACAAGAAGGATTTATTGAACCAAGTTTCGATACGATTTCAGCCTACCAAGAAAATGCTTCTATGATGCACTATAATGCAACAAAAGAAAAGAACTCAAAAATATTACCCAAAGGATTGTATTTAGTCGACTCTGGTGGGCAATATTATAATGGAACAACTGATATTACTAGAACTGTAGCAGTGGGGGAAGTTACAGAGGAAGAGAAAAAAGATTTTACTTTATGCTTAAAAGGCCATATCAATTTAATGAGTGCAAAATTTTTATACGGGTCAACTGGACATTCAATAGACATTTTGGCAAGAATACCACTTTGGAAAGAAGGCATAGACTACAAAAGTGGAACTGGGCATGGTGTTGGATATTTGTTGAGTGTACATGAAGGACCTCAAAGGATATCTCAAGTTTACAGTGATGTAGCATTAGAAGAAGGAATGGTTACCACTGTAGAGCCAGGGGTATATAAAGAAGGTAAATATGGGATAAGGATAGAAAATGTTGGAGTTATAAAGAAAGATATTTTAGTAGATAATGATCAGTTTATGTCATTTGAGGTATTATCATATTGCTTTATTGATAGAAAATGCATTGATAAATCACTTCTTACCAATGATGAAATAAGTTGGATTAATGAATACCATAAAAAAACTTATGAGTTACTAAGCTCATATTTAAATAATGAAGAAAGAGAATGGCTAAAAGAAAAAACCAGAGAAATTTAGTTAAGGTGGTTTAATGCAAGATATTGAAGAAAAATTAAAAAATTTACCTGATAAACCAGGCGTATATATAATGAAAGACAAGGCTGAAGATATAATATATGTCGGAAAAGCCATTAATTTAAAAAAAAGAGTCAGTCAATATTTTAATAGCTCTAAAAATCAATCATTAAAGGTTATGAACATGGTTAAAAATATTGCTGACTTTGAATATATTATCGTGAACAATGAAGTTGAAGCTTTAATTTTAGAATCTAATCTGATTAAAAATAACAGACCTAAATATAACATAATACTAAGGGATGATAAACAATATCCATATATAAAGATTACAGTAAATGAAAAGTTCCCAAGGATAATGAAAACTCGAAAAATAGATAAGGACGGCGCAAAATATTTTGGTCCATATCCTAGTGCATATTCAGTGAATGAAGCTATAAAAGTTTTTCATGATATGTTCCCTATAAGGGATTGCAAACTAAACTTGGAGAAATTACCTGATAATTT
>NZ_JBSQIL010000034.1:0-20126 GCF_055108775.1 Soehngenia sp.
TTTAGATAATAATTCTATGAAGGATTCTGAAGTCTCTTAGGATATTTTTTGTACATAATTATTTTCCACTTTTCGTACATTCTTATCTTGACATTTACATTTAGAAAGAATAAAAAGTTTAGGGGTAGACATAGTTTGGCTTATGCCAATACATCCAGTTGGCAAAGTAAATAGAAAGGGAAGTTTAGGTTCTCCTTACTCTATTTATGACTATATGCAGATAAATGAAGATTATGGCACATTAGATGATTTTACCAACTTACTAAATAGAGCTCATCAGTTGAATTTAAAAGTCATGATAGATGTCGTCTATAATCACACTTCTCACGATTCAATATATTTAACAGAAAATCCAGACTTTTATTATAGAAAAAGCGATGGCTCACTGGGAAATAAAGTTGCTGACTGGTCAGATATCATAGACTTAGATTATAATAATAGACTCCTTTGGGATAAACAGATTGATGCTTTAAAATATTGGGCTCACCTTGGGGTTGATGGATTTAGATGTGATGTTGCCAGCATGGTGCCATTAGAGTTTTGGCTTGAGGCAAGAGAAGAGTTGAAAAAAATAAATCCTGATATAATAATGCTTGCAGAAACTATTGAAGGCTCATTTTTAGAATATGTTAGAAATCAAGGTATATATGCTGCATCTGATTGTGAAGTGTATCAAGCTTTTGACATATGCTACGATTATGACACCCATGGAGAATTCTTGAAATATTTAAATGGAGAGGCTACACTTGAAGATTATTTAGAAAAGAAAAGAATGCAAGAATATATTTATCCAGATAATTATATCAAACTAAGATATCTTGAGAATCACGATAGACCAAGAATTGCTTCAATGGTTCCAGAAGATTTGCTTTTACAGTGGAGTGCATTTTTGTTCTTTGAAAAAGGTACACCTCTAATCTATGCTGGTCAAGAGGCAATGGATAAAAAACTGCCATCTTTGTTTGATAAAGATCCTATTGATTGGAGTGGATTAAGCTCAGATTTTCATCTAAAGATTAAAAAATTTGCCGAAATAAAGAAATCACCTATTTTTTCTAACGGAAGATATAAACTACACAATATTGATAAAAAAGGTGTTATATTTGGAACATATGTATTAAATGATGAATGGTTATTTGGCATCTTCAATGTAGAAGGAAAAACTGGAAAACTTAAACTTTCTTCACATTCTGAAGGATATTTCGATATACCAGATATAGCAAATGGTGAATATGAAAATCTATATGACGGTTCGAAGGTTGTTGTTAAAGACCAATCAATTGAACTTTCACACAATCCAATATTATTTAGAGTATGATAAAAAGACTGTGGCAAGCCACAGTCTTTATTCAAAAGCAGGGGGATTTTTCGATTTATTTCTTTGCAATAAATAGGTTGCGACTAATACTACTATCCCAAATGAATCTGTAAAAATGCCTGGTCGTAGCAGCAATAGAGCAGCTCCTAATAAAAGTATTCTCTCTAAAATATTTGTTTTTTTAAGCAAATATCCCTCAACTCCTGCTGCCAAACATACAATCCCTATTATTGCACTCAATATTACAGGCAAAGCTTGGAACAATGATATAAATTGAACTTCTGCACCTACTACGTTGTCTACAAGTATTAAATGTGGGTCGATAGCAAATATATATGGTACTATAAAGGCGGCTAATGCCAACTTCACTGCTTGTACCCCCGTTTTCATAGAATTTGCTCCTGCTATACCCGCTCCTGCATAAGCTGCTAATGCTACTGGTGGTGTTATGTCAGCTACTACTCCAAAATATAGTATGAATAGATGAGCGGCTATTAAATTTACATCTAATGTTATCAAAGCTGGTACTGCCATAGTAGCTAAAACAATGTATTTAGCTGTTGTAGGTAGCCCCATTCCCAAAATTATAGATGCTATCATTGTAAAAAATAAAGTGAGTAGCAAATTCCCATTTGCTAATGTAACTATGATTTCTGCAATTCTTAAACCCAATCCAGTTAAAGTTACTACTCCAACTATCATACCAGCACATGCGCATGCACATGCTACAGTTACAGCGCCCTTTGCACCTGCTTCAAGTGCATCTAAAAAATCCTTGAAAGTAAATGATTTATCTTTCTTAATAAACGATACAATTACAGCTAAAACTAAGCTTATTATAATAGCTTTAAAAGCTGCTAAAGTAGGTGTGTTGCCAGATATCAAAAACACTATTATGGATATCAATGGTATCAGTAGATAGCCTCTACTCAATAACAGTTTTAAAACACTAGGAAGTTCTTCTCTTGGCAATCCCTTTAACCCAAGTCTTGAAGCTTCAAGGTGTACCATAGTTCCTACTGCAAAATAGTATAATATTGCAGGTATAGCAGCTGCTATGATTATCCTTGAATATGGGATTCCAGTAAACTCTGCCATTATAAATGCAGCAGCTCCCATGACCGGTGGCATGATCTGTCCACCTGTTGAAGATGCTGCCTCTACAGCCCCAGCAAAATATGGTTTGTATCCAGTTCTTTTCATTAATGGGATGGTAAAAGCTCCAGTAGTTACAGTGTTAGCTACAGAACTACCTGAAATTGAACCCATAAATCCACTTGCAACTACCGCAGTCATTGCCGGCCCACTTTTGAAACTGCCAGTTAATCCGTAGGCTAAATCTATAAAAAATTTACCTACTCCTGTTTTGTCAAGAATTGAACCAAACAGTATAAACATAAACACAAAAGTAGCCGAAACCCCAAGAGGTATCCCCATAATTCCTTCTAATCCTAGATACATATGAGAAATTATCCTCTGTATAGAAAAGCCCCTATGAGCTAGTAATCCTGGCATATATGGCCCAAAATAAGCATAAAGCAAAAAAAGAATTGCAACTATTGGAAGTTCTGGCCCTACTGCCCTTCTAGTAACCTCTAAGGTTATAAGTATTGCTAATAATCCTAAAACTAAATCTAGATTTGTTGCACTTCCTCCTTTTGCTGAAATAGTATCAGAAAATACAAATATGTATCCAAATACTACTATAGTTAGTGCAATAAGAATGTAATCTAGTATTGATGGTTTTTCTTTGTTTGATTTTTTCCCAAAAGGATAGAACAAAAAACCAAGTACGAACGCAAACATTATATGAAGCGATCTTTGTTTAAACGATAGGAGTGTTCCAAATCCTGCAGTATACAAATGAAATAACGACATGGCTATAGCAATTATCCTAGCTATCATTATGACATTTCCCTTTAATTTTCTAAGCTTAGCAGTCTCTTTATCGTAAGACTCAAGTAACTCATCTACATCTACATTTTGTTCAATGTTAGAACCATCTTTTTCGCTCAATTTCATAACCTCCTCGTCAAATATCTTAAAAAGCTGATTCTATCGGGACTGAATTTGATCGCCTCCATAGGATCTGAAAAGTCTAAAAAATAATATTGCTTATTGTTTATTATCAATTTGTGATTTGCCCTAACAGCACCTGTCCTATATACCAGCTCTTCAAGTTTCTTGTCAATATTATAAATTCTAAATCCATCTTTAGTTTGCTCAAAATCATATTCAGTTGTTGATGGAAGCCCAGCTCCATATGATCTGAAAGTCGTCTCCTTTAGGATTATATATTTCCCTTTTATCTCATAATATTCCTCTACCTCAGTAAGCTCTACAGAGTGAATATAAGAAATTTTAAAATTATCTTCTGTTAAAATCCAAATTTTTAAGATTTCTCCACTTTTATAATCACTTGCTACTAATACATTTAAAGGATAAATTAACATCAATATTAAAATAAATGAAATAATTGCTTTAAGGAAGACCCCTCTTTTTGAAGAGTCTTCCTTATTTTCCTTATTATTTGAGTCCTTGTTCAACATAATATCTTTCTGCACCTGGATGCAAATCAATTGGCATACCTTCAAGTGCTGTTTCAAGTTTTATGTCATTTCCTCTGTCATGAGTGTCTATAATGACTTGACGATTTTCAAAAATCGATTTTGTCATATTGTAAACTAAATCTTCATCTAAATCTTCAGGAACTATTAGCATAGCCATTACCGCTGCAGCTATTACATCTTCTGTTTGGTTTTTATAGCTGTCTTTTGGTATGACTACTTCAGTATAGAAAGGATATTTGGATTGCAATGATGCGATTTTATCCGAATCCAATGATACTACAACTATGTCTGCAGTTTGAGTTACTTCAGTTACTGCTGATGTTGGAACAGCTGCTGTTACAAATGCTGCATCTATCTGTTTGTTTTTCAATTGATCTGCAGCTTCATTGAAAGATAGATAATCCGCTTTAGCTAAATCATTGTAAGTAATTCCATACTCAGCTAAAATTTGTCTAGCATTAACTTCTGTTCCTGAACCAGGTGCACCAACAGCGACTTTCTTCCCTCTTAAGTCCTCTACAGATTGTATACCTGAATCTTTAGTAGCAATTATTTGAATTACTTCTGGATAAAGCATTGCCATTCCTCTTATGTTTGTTACTTTTTCTTTGTCTTGGAAAGTTTCAGTTCCAGTCCAAGCATAGTAAGCAACATCATTTTGCACAAATCCAACTTCGGCTTCTCCTTGGGAAACTAAATTGATATTTTCAACGGAAGCACCTGTAGATTGAGCATTTGCTGTAACACCTTCTATGTTCTCATTGAATATCTTAGCCATCGCTCCACCTAGAGGATAATATGTCCCACCAGTTCCTCCTGTTGCAATTGATATGAATACATTGCCCGGTTTTGTTCCAGTATCATTATTTGTATTGTCTCCACCTGAAGTACATCCAGCAACTAAACTCAATATCAATATCATTGCTAGCAATAAAGAAAAATTCTTTTTCATTTTATCCCTCCTCGTTAGGCTTTTGTTCAGCTTGCAATTGATTGATAATATTATATAATATATCCATCAATTATGCCATCTTTTTTTCTTACTATTTCGATAAATGCAATAATATCAATATATAAATTCATTAATCTTTTAATTTGCAAAACCTTATTTCATGAGGATATTATTTTCCGTCTATTATTTCTTTTCCATCCATATATTTTCTTAAAACTTCAGGTACTACAACGGTGCCATCTGCTTGCTGATAATTTTCAAGTATTGCTGCGAAAGTCCTACCAACAGCAAGCCCAGAACCATTTAATGTGTGTACATATTCAACTCTCTTGTCTTCTTTTCTTCTAAATCTAATGTTTGCTCTTCTAGCTTGATAGTCTTCAAAATTGCTGCAGCTAGAAATTTCAACATATCTATTGTAACTTGGCATCCAAACTTCTATATCATAAGTCTTAGCTGATGAAAATCCTAAATCTCCTGAGCAAAGCATCACAACTCTATAAGGTATCTTTAAAAGTTTTAATACTTCTTCTGCATCGTTAGTTAAAGTTTCTAATTCATCATATGAATTCTCTGGCAATGCAAATTTTACCATCTCGACCTTGTCAAATTGATGATTTCTAATAAGTCCTCTTGTATCTCTACCAGCAGAACCTGCTTCCAATCTAAAACATGGGGTATATGCAGTTAAATACATTGGTAAATCATCTTCATCGACTATTTCATTTCTTAAAAGATTAGTCAGAGGCACTTCGGCTGTGGGCACTAAAAAGAAATCTTTACTTGGAACATGAAACATATCTTCCTCAAATTTAGGCAATTGTCCAGTTCCAATCATACAATCTCTATTGACCATAAAAGGTGTTGCCATTTCAGTATAACCGTGTTTAACTGTATGCAAATCAAGCATGAAATTTGTGATGGCTCTTTCTAATCTTGCCCCATCGCCTCTAAATACACTAAATCTAGTGCCTGCTATTTTAGTAGCTCTTTCAAAATCAAGAATCCCAAGTTCTGTTCCAATATCCCAATGGGCTTTTGGCTCGAAATCAAAATTTTTTACTTCTCCTATTCTTCTCATTTCGATGTTATCTGCATCTGATTTTCCTACTACTACAGATTCATGTGGTGTATTAGGTATATTGAGCAGTAAATCCTTTATTGAGTCGTCTAATTCCTTTACAATTTGATCTAAATACTTTGTTTTTTCTGCGATTTCTTTCATCTCTTCTAAAATTGCCGAGGTGTCTTTTCCTTCTTTTTTTAGTCTTGGAATTTCTTTAGAAACCTTGTTTTGCTGGCTCTTTAAGTTCTCTAGTTCAACAAGTGTCTGTCTTCTTTTCTCATCTAATTCCAAGACTTTATCAATCGGATATTCGCCACCTCTTTTTTCTAATGCTTTTTTTACATTCTCTGCATCCATTCTAATTCTTTTAATATCTAACATATAATCACTCCTTATAAAAAAATAAACTCTCAATCCCAAATCTTAGGGACGAGAGTTACCCGCGTTGCCACCCTAGTTAGCTTAAAGCTCACTCGAATAGAAATTAGCTCAGGGTCGGAAACAAATAATTCCACCTATCAATTCACACCGACCATTGACTCTCTTTAAGGCTTTATTACTCATTATATCCCTTCATCACTATATTTAATTAAATTTAATTATATCATAGAAAATATCATTGTCAAGGTGAATATTAGAAATCTCGCAGATTACAATTCCACCTTTTTCATCTTCTTGGTTTTCTTTAGATTTAGCTTCTTAAATACTTTTTTATATATTTCTACATCTCCAGTTGTGTATATGCTTATGTTGCCTTTTCCTTCAGTGTTAAGCATATCATTGTCTTTTAAGTAATGTTTTATAGCAACCGCTTCATGTATTGCAGGGTTGATATAATTTAGGTTGGAATCTGCTTTATAGAAAAGGTCCTCTACTATTGGATAATGTGTGCATGCTAAAACAACATTATAAATATCGCCAAGTTCTTTAATTGCATCAATTCTCTCTTTCAAGCACTCAAAGGTTTCATCGGAATCAAATTTCCCCTCATCTATTAGTTTAGCTAATTCTCTGCTCTTTACACTTACAATGTCTATGTTTTCAGATCTCTCTTTGAGTTTTTTTTCATAAACTTTTTTATTTATTGTGAATTCTGTTCCAAATATGGCTATTTTCCCAATGCCACTCTTTATAATATGTTCAATCGTAGGTTCTACTATGTCTATTATGGGGTAACTCAATTTTCCTTCAAATTCTTTTGATATGGCTGAAATAGTGTTGCAAGCAATAGCTACTAATTTTACATCCTTCTTCTCCAAAAATTTCAGCATCTTCATTGTTAGATCATAGATTTCCTTTTCATCTCTATTTCCATAAGGTACGTTTATATTGTCTCCAAAGTAAATTATATCTTCATTTGGCAGTATTTTTTGTATGGAATCAACTACTGTCAATCCTCCTATCCCAGAGTCAATTACCCCAATAGGTCTTTTGTCCATATTTTTCCTCCTCTAAAGTTGCATGTCTCCTCTTCTTATCCATCCTTTTTTCCTCATCCATTCAGATACTAAAAAGGCAATAATGCCTGGCAGTATAAAATGCATTAGAATTATTGAAGTTATAACATAAGAAGAGACTCCCATAGTTTCTATCATAGCAATTTGGCCAACCAAGCCACTTGTGCCCATGCCTGCCCCTATTGCACTACTTTCAAGTTTCAATACAGCCGTTGAAATAGGTCCAAGTATAGCTGATGCCACTATTGCCGGTATCCAAATACGGGGATTTCTAATTATATTAGGAATTTGCAGCATTGATGTTCCTAAGCCTTGTGCAATTAGTCCTCCCATTTTGTTTTCTCTATATGATGCTACTGCAAATCCAATCATATTTGCGGCACACCCAACAGTTGCAGCTCCAGCTGCTAATCCCGATAGATTTAAAGATATAGCAAGCGCTGCCGAACTTATCGGAAGTGTTAGTATCATACCCATGACTACTGATATCGTTATTCCCATTGGAATCGGATGAAGTTCAGTTAGCATATTTATAAATTCTCCCAATCCATTCATCATGTTGGCTATATACGGGCTAATATAGTGTCCTGTCATTCCGCCAAAAAGTATTGCAGTAAGTGGTATTAAAATTATGTCGAATTTTGTCTTTCCACCTACTAATTTAGATATTTCCGCTCCTACTAATGCTGCAACAAAAGCTCCTACAGGTTCTCCTGTTTGAATAATTGCAGCAGCTCCATCAAATATTATAGAATTAGCTCCAATAGCACCAGTTACAGCAGATGCGAACACTCCAAGCGCCGGTGCGCCTACGCTATATGCTACTCCCACACCAATAGCTGGCCCCATTAGTTTTTGAGCAATATTTCCAAATATAATAAGTTGTGGAATATTTGCATATGTTCCAATTTGCTTTATTATGAGACCTATTAACAGTGATGCGAAGAGCCCTTGAGCCATTCCATTCAATATTTTTACAAAATAATTTTGTATAGAAGAACCTTTTTTAGCCATTCCTTTCCCCCTGTAGTTTATTCCCATCTTAAATCTTTTCCGTAAAATTTAAGAGGTAAAAATTTATCTGAAATTCTTGAAAAAACTCTATCCGTATACACTCTAGATAATTCATTAGGAGTTAAATTTGTTGATATTATTGTCTTTTTATTCTTCAATATTCTTGTATTTACTATGTTGAAAATCTCAGCATTAGTAAAAGTGTTTGTGATTTCAGTCCCTAAGTCATCTATTATCAATAGGTCGCACTCAAATAGCAGATTATATTCATAGTCACTCATTTCACTCGTTTCAGCTCTAAATCGCCTGTTACTTAGCAATTCCAATATGGTAAATGCTGTCTGATATATTACTATTTTATTTTTATCTAACAGTGCTTTTGCAATACAGCTGCATAAATAAGTTTTTCCCAATCCTGTCGTTCCATAAAACAATAGGTTTGGGTTGTTTGGTTTGTCAAATTCTGAAACAAAGCTTTCGGCTATGCTCAATATGTCTAACATATTCTCCCTAGGTGTTAATTTCTCATTTTCAAATGGTTCATCGCTGAATATGTTAATATCAAAGTTCTTAAAATTTTCTTTTTCAAGTATGTTTTCTAAATTCGACATTTTATAGGCTTTGTTGATAAGAGCTTGAATCAGACAATTGCATTTACTGCCGTCTTCTAAATATCCAGTATCCTTACATTTATAACAGTCATAAGTTAATTCTAAATAATCTATCGGGATATTTGCTTCACTTAAATAATATGCTTTCTCCATTTTTAAACGGTCTATTTCTTTTTTAGTTTTATTTATTATTCTCTCGTTTTCATCTGGATTAAGCAAGATTTCTTTTGCCATTTTCAAGGAAACAAGCCTTATTTCTTCATCTATTTCTCTAACCTTTGGTATCATCTTGTAAACCTTGTTTTGTCTACTTATCTGCAGTCTTCTATTTTTGTCGCGTTTTTTTTCAAATTCCTCTTCTATTTCTTTAAACAGGGGATTAGCCATCTACATCACCTTTAGTGTTTTTTTTATAAATCTCTCTTTTCTTTTTGAAAATTTCTTCTAGTTCTTCATTTGAGTACTTTTTACTCCTCTGCTCAAAATTGTGGAATCTATTATTAGTTGTCTTTTTCCTGCTTTGAGTGTTAGTAACAACTTTTTCTTTAACTACCTTTTGGTCTAAGCTTTCAATATCATCTAGAGTTTTAAAACCTTTTTTGTACCAGTCGCTAATCACTCCATCTATGTATTTTACAGTAGGATACATCACATTGCTAGCCTTCTCGCATCCTTTTAAAACAATATCTAGTGAATAGCCATATTCTTCAAACCATTTATTTACTATTTTAAAATCACCTACATTAACTCCCTTATGAGAAAGTCCCAAGGCTTTCATTACCTTTTGATATCTAAAGTACTTCTCATCTTCAGTTTTGAAATAGTCGATTACTGAATCTATATTAGTAAGTCCTAAGTCATACCAATTTCTTATGATGCCTTCGACATACTTAATGCTTCTTTTCCCCTTGATTTCACATGAGTAATTAAAAGCTTTCTCAATTACATCAGGATTCATATTATACTCTTTTATCCACCTTATAATCTCCATTTTTTCATTAGGTTGGATATTCCTTCGCATTAAGTAATCAATATTTGTGAACATATTGTTTATAGAAGGTATTTGATTTGCTTCAATTACCTCTTTTTCTAAAGTATTTTTATTTGTTTTTTTGTCATTGTCATTTTCATTTTTATTGAAATTATTTTTTATATAAAGCTGTTTTAAATTCAAGAAAGTAACCTTGTAGTTTACGCCTTCTCCTTCTTTTTTAACTATTCCTTTGCTTTCCCAAAAATCCCACGCTCTAAGAACATCCTCTAGAGGTATATCTAAATGTTTGGCTATTGTCTGATTGTTCACCTCGATATTTAAGTCCTTATCATGGGCATATTTATATCCTAGTAAATAAACTTTAACATAAGTTCCATTAGCCATCGGCATAAAATCATTTAAAAATATATTCTCAATAGGGGTATCCCCTAAATCCATATCAGTTGTTTCGAGTGTAAAATCCATTTTTATCCCCATCCTTAAATAGACTAAAAAATCTATTTTTTGTCAATTTCATCCTATATATCTGCTGATATATTATACCATCTTCTATTACAAAAGAATCTCTTTTTTGAACAAAGTATGGATTTCTTATATCTATGTTTTGATTTGGAAATACATCTAAATAGTATGCTATCTTTTCAAAACCTACCTTTTGATATAGATGATAGGCCCTATCGTTAAATTCTGCAACTTCTAAATATAGTATCCTCATTTTCATTTTTGTAAAATAATAGGGAAGAAATGTCATAAATGTCTCTGTGCCATATCCTCTATCTAGATAATTAGGATCAAATACTATGCCGAGATATGCATATCTTAAAAGATATCTCTTGTTTTTTATCCCAAAATATCCTATTAAAATTCCATTTTCGTTTCTGACACTGTAGTAATGGTTTCCAAAAGGTTTTGTTTTTACATAATACCATCTCTTTATATCAGCATCTTCACTGAACGGAAAATTGTAATCATCCAAAAGTATATTTTCATGCGTTCCCCAATTTTTCATTTCATATACATCTTCAAGTTTTAAATCCTCTATAGTGATCCTATCACCTATAAGTTTCATATTAACCTCCAAAAAAGCTTCGAAGTTTGACCTCGAAGCCTTTAATTAGTCACATGCAAATTGTTGATTTTATTGGCTAGCCATGTACTTTTCAAGATTTAAAAACTTAGTATATTCCTTTTTAAATGCTAATTCAACCTTGCCAGTAGGTCCATTTCTGTGTTTTGCAATGATTACTTCTCCGATATTTTTCTTCTCTGAGTCTTCATTATAGTAATCATCTCTGTATAAGAAAAGTACAACATCAGCATCTTGCTCTATAGCTCCTGATTCTCTCAAGTCAGAAAGTATCGGCCTATGGTCTGCTCTTAATTCTGGTGCTCTAGATAACTGAGATAAAGCTAATACCGGACATTCCATCTCTTTGGCTATAGCCTTTAATCCTCTAGATATCGCTGAAATCTCCTGTTGTCTGCTTTCTGCCCTGGAATCAGTTTCAACTAGCTGCAAGTAATCAATCACAACTAAGTCTAGTCCTTTTTCAACTTTCATTCTCCTACACTTTGCTTTCATTTCCATCAGAGAAATTCCTGCTGTATCGTCAATAAATATGTTAATCTTTGAAAGTGGAGACATAGAGTTTACAACTTGAATCCATTCATCTTCTGATAAATTTCCACTGATTATCTTCTGTAAATCAACATGAGCAGAGGAGCTTATTATTCTTTGGGCAAGCTGTTCTTTTGACATTTCCAATGAAAATATTGCTACATTTGCTCCACCCTTTATAGCCGCATTTGTTGCTATATTAATTCCTAATGCTGTTTTCCCCATTGAAGGTCTTGCAGCTAGTAGTATCAAATCTGATTTTTGAAGCCCTGATAGTTTCAAATCTAAATCAACAAATCCTGTTGTTAAGCCAGTAAGCTCTCCTTTTTTTGCTGCTCTTTCTTCTATTTGCGAAAAACTCTTAAGCAACACATCATTAATAGGGAAAAACCCTTTATTGTGAACTCCTTGTGTTATATCAAATATGTCTTTTTCTGCTTTTTCTAAAATTAAGTTTACTTCTTTTGTATCTTGATAAGCTAAGCTCATTATTTCATCGCTTGATTTTATTAACCTTCTAAGTATAGCCTTGTCTTTTACTATTTCACAATAATATTTGGTATTAGCTGTAGTGACAACACTTGTTGATAAATCAGCTAGGTATGAAATCCCCCCTATGCTTTCTAAAGTCTGTCTTTTCCTCAGCTCTTCTGCTAGAGTTACCAAATCAACAGGTTCGTTTCTATTATATAACGCGATAATGGCTTTAAATATTTCTTTGTTTGTGTCCTTGTAAAAATCTTCAGGCTTTAGTATTTCCAGTGCTGTATTAACTGCTTCTTTGTTCAATAGCATAGCACCGATAACCGATTCCTCGGCTTCAATGTTATTTGGCGGAATTCTTCCTAGTGTAGTATCCAAATCTTACCACCTCTATAATGAAACTACATTTATCTTCAACTTAGCTGTTATGTCTTGATATAGTTTTACATCAGCTTCAAACTCACCAAGTGATTTTATGTTATCTTTTAATTCTATTTTTCTCTTATCAATATCTATTCCATATTGTTCTTTTAAATTGTTGGCAATATCTAAAGCTGTGATTGAGCCAAATAGTCTGCCTTGGCTTCCAGTCTTTACTTTCAATGTTACTGTTAAGCTTTCTAATTTTTTCTTTAACTCATTTGCAGCTTCAATTTCTTTTTGTATCTTTTTAGCCTCTTCTTTTTTTCTTTCTTCCCATTTCTTAAGATTTTCTTCATTTGCTTCAACTGCTAAATTTTTTGGAAAAAGATAATTTCTTGCATATCCATCTTTTGAATTTACTAAATCTCCCTCTTTTCCTAATCCTTTCACATCTTTTAATAATATTACTTTCATTTATTTTCACCCTCTTGTAAGTATTTTTCAATTGTTTCAATTAATTTTTTTTCTGCTTCTTCCATTGTTATATTATGAAGTTGAGTTCCAGCACTAGTTAAATGCCCTCCCCCTCCAAGCTTTTCTAATATTAGTTGAACACTTATTTCTCCTAAACTTCTCCCAGAAATATGAATACTGTCTTTGAGCTTACACAGCACAAAAGAAGCCTCTACATTGTTTATATTTAGGAGCTCATTAGCTGCTTGAGCAGCTATCAATATTGAATCTTCCATTGTCTTTTCAAGTCTACCTATAGCTATTGAGCCATTAACAATTTTTGCAGTTCTGATTACTTCTGCTTTGTTTACGAAAGTATTAAAATCATCTCTAAATAGTTGTTTTACGACTAAAGTATCTGCGCCCGCTCTCTTTAAAATAGAGGCAGCTTCAAATGTTCTCACTCCAGTCTGGAAAGTAAAGTTTTTAGTATCTAATGTAATTCCTGCTAAAAGCGCTTCAGCCTCAAATTTCGTAATGTCATATTCAAAGCCCATATATGATATTATCTCAGTAACTAGCTCAGATGTGCTTGATGCATATGGCTCAATATATACTAAAACAGGATCGTCTATGAACTCTGCTCCTCTTCTGTGATGATCTATAACTACAATCTTTGATATAGCTTGTATTATTTCCTTAGACTCAGCTAAACTTGGCTTGTGATTATCGACATTTATCAATAGGTCGTTTTCCTCAATTATCTCAAGTGCTCTCTGAGTTGAAATAAATCTCTCTCTAAGTTCAGGGCTTTCAGAATCCATCAAACTGAGCATGTTTTTAATTGATGGATTTTCTTCATTAAATATTATATAACCTTCTTTTTCATTTTCAATTACAGCTCTTAAAGTTCCAATAGCTGAACCTATTGCATCCATATCAGGATTTTTATGTCCCATTATAAATACTTTGTTGCTCTGAGTTATTAGCTGTTTGAGAGCATCAGCCATTACCCTAGCCTTTACTTTGTTTCTCTTCTCAACAGCTTTAGATTTGCCTCCAAAAAATTCAAATCCACTTCCAGTATTGATTACAGCTTGGTCTCCACCTCTACCCAATGCAACATCAATAGCTGCCCTTGCCTCTTGATAGCAATCTAAGAGGCTTTCTTTTTTCTGACTAGCACCTATACTGAGAGTTATAGGAATAGCATTTCCCATTTTCAACTCTCTTATTTGGTCTAATAAATCGAATCTTTTCTGTTTTATTTTATCAAAATCCATTTGATTTATTATTATAAAATATTTATCATTTTCATATTTTCTTACAACAGCATTTTGTTCATTAAAATATTCATTAATCATTCTATCTATTTCAGCCATCAATATCGGTCTATGCGTGTCAGGTGTTGAATTTTTTATGTCATCATAATTATCTATAAATGCTAAAACAAGTACAGGTCTTTCATTAATATATTTTCTAGAAAGTTCAACGAATTCAGTATCGTCTACCCAATACAATATGTTTATTTTGCCATTTTCATTTAGACTCCTGTCCTCAAGAAAATTAGGAAATACTTTATAATGCCTGTTTCTAAAATCAATATCAATAGGTTCATTTTCTTTCACATTTTTTAATGAATCTACATTAAATGCCGGGACTAAATCAATCAACGGACGATTTAACAATTCTTCCTCTTGAGACAAATTTAAAAACGGTGTATTATACCATCTTATTTTCCCTAAATCATCTATGAATATCATAGGAAAAGGCATGTTAAAAATTGCATGTTTAGTCGCAGAATCAAAAGTATTTGATAAATTCTCAATCGTTTTAATATATGCGATATTTTTGTCTTCGATCAACTTGTAGCTGTAATATACCATATATCCCACAATCAAAGCCATTATAAAGCTTATTATGGGTTGAAAAAACATCATGATTAACATGAAAGCGAGTGTAACAAATATATAAAAATATATATCTTTCCACGAAAACAGCTTGTCTTTCATCTCAAACCTCCTAAGAGTTTCTAGGCTTTCTTATCTTTCGAACATCAAAAATCATATCTATTGCCCCTATTATAGTAATAGGTGTTAACATAGGAATAAATAATATTATAACGGCTAAAATAATAACCCTAGTAATCTTCTTTTTATTCCTTTTTTTTAGAAAAAAGTCTACAACACTCAACCCTTGTAAAACGAAGATTAAGCTTAATATAGCAGTCAAGTTTACAAGCAATACATCATATATTGCTCCATCGATATTTCTCAACAACAGCGTTAAAACAAAAACTGATGCTATGCCTATTCCAAAATTTGAAGGCACGCTGAATTTACTAAATGGAGCTATTTCTCTTATTCCCAATCCAATTCGTCTTAAAATATTTTTTGATATTATGTAGTTTATATACCCAATTAATGCGGAGTAGAGCAATAACAAGCTAGGAAATATCTGCAATATATAGTTATATACCCCTTCTTGAGATGTTTTGAAGCTTTCTATGAATTCAGAATCTAAATCCATATTTTCTAAAATATTAACTTGAGTTTCTAATTGGTTGTTTAAAAATACCTCAAATTGCTTAGTAAAATCAAGCTCACTTCCAGAAGTCAATAAGCTAAGAGATATCAATAAGCTCATAAAAAGTATCAGCGTAGATGATATAATAACATCCCTTGGGCTTCTTCTTAATTTCACCATATAGCTAAATACCAAAGAAATAGGTAAAATCTGAATTAAAAGCATAAGACCATAAAATCTGTCGATTAATATAATTGCAGTTAGACCTACAATCAAAGCAATGATAGATTTTTTAAAATCATGTCTGATGGTAAAAACACAAGCTACGGCAGGTATCAAAAATGCTAAACTTCCAAAACCTAACCTTGAAAACAATGAAATAAGTATTATAATCAATGTTTCTAGTATTAGTTCTACATTTATATTGTTTTTTCTGTCATTATTCAAAATTTTCACCTCAAGTTTTATGTACTATTATTGATTATATTATATTAAGGATAGAATTAAAAGCACAATTAAATAATAAAAAAAGAGAGGTTATCCTCTCTTAGTCTTGTGTATATGGCAATAAAGCGACTTGTCTTGCCCTCTTTATAGCAATTGTAAGTTCTCTTTGATGCTTTGCACAATTTCCTGAAACTCTTCTAGGCAATATTTTGCCTCTTTCAGTAACATATTTTTTAAGTTTATTTACATCTTTATAATCTATATGTGATGATTTATCAGCACAAAAAGCGCAAACTTTTTTTCTTGGTTTATATCTTCTTTGCATCTTTTCCCCTCCTTTGACTAAAATGGGATGTCGTCATTGTCGGCAGGATGAAATCCATCAATTCCATTGAAAAAATCATCGTCAAGATCTGAATTTGCATTTGATTTGTTGGTATTGTCTCCCCATTCCAAAAATTCTACACTATTAGCAACTACTTCAGTGATATATCTCTTTGTACCATCTTTCGCTTCATAATTTCTAGTTTGAATCCTTCCAGAAACACCTACTAATTTCCCTTTTGTAAGAAAATTAGCGCAGTTTTCTGCAACTTTTCCCCAAACTACAATATTTATAAAATCAGCTGTTGGTTGATTTTTTAATTCCATTTCGCTCTTTTTCTCTCTGGAAAGACCTTTATCTACAGCTAGTGTAAATGTAGAAACTGCGGTACCAGTATTAGGTATATATCTCAACTCTGGATCTCTTGTTAGCCTACCAATCAATACAACATTATTCATATGTTTCACCATCCCTTGGTTTACTCTTCTATCTTAGTTATCATATGTCTCATAATGCCTTCTGAAATCTTAGAAACCCTGTCTAATTCCTTAGCAATATCTGGACCAGCTTCGAAGTTTACCAATACATAGTACCCTTCAGCATAATCATTGATAAGGTATGCAAGTTTTCTTAAACCCCATTCATCAATAGTTTCTACTTTACCATCTGTTTCGATGATACCTTTTAATCTATCCATGACAGCATTTCTTTTTTCTTCTTCATAATCAGGGTAAAAGATTAACATCATTTCATACTTTCTCATTTTTTCACCTCCTTATGGACTATCGGCTCTATTTTGTAATAGAGCAAGGAACACTTAAATAGTATAACATAACAAATATTTTGCTGCAAATAAAATTTTTATTATAATAATCTAATACATACTTGTTTTTACACTAATTTTACTTTGTTTTATCATATATTTTAACAAAATTTTGTTATTTCTATTATAATAGTGGTATAAATCATAAAAAGGGATGATGACAATGAGAAGTAAGTTTGATCAAGACCTCGAGAAATTGAATGAAGAATTGATTGAAATGGGTAATCTTATAGAAAGTAGAATTGAGACAGCAGTGTCTGCTCTTGTAAATCAAGATGTTGACCTTGCTAAAAGAGTGGCAACTGGAGATAAGGAAGTTAATGATAAAGAAAGAGATATAGAGGATTTATGTCTAAAATTAATACTTCAGCAACAACCTGTGGCGAAAGATCTAAGGTTGATTTCATCTGCATTAAAAATGATAACTGACATGGAAAGAATAGGAGATCAAGCTGCCGATATATCCGAATTAACAATTCGTATGGCAAACGAAAAATATTTTAAAGAATTAATTGATATACCACAAATGGCTGAAGAAACAATATATATGGTTAGAGAAGCAATAAATGCATTTGTTAAGAGAGATGTGGATAAGGCAGTAGAAATTATTTATCATGATGATAAAGTAGATAAGCTTTTTGATATGGTGAAAAATGAGCTTATAGAATATATAAGAGATCAAAAATATTCAAGTGAACAATCAGTTGATTTTATACTTATAGCTAAATATTTTGAAAGAATTGGAGATCATGCTCAAAACATCGCTGAATGGGTATACTATGCTATCACTGGTGAACACTTTAATTGGAGTTGATATGTTTGAATTCAATTTATATAGTTGAAGATGATGAAGCAATAAGGGAATTAGTGATATATGCTTTAAAAAAAGAAGGGTTTGAAGTTAAGGGATTCGAAAGTGGAAAAGAATTATTTGAACAAAGCCCACCTGATTTGTATATATTAGATATAATGCTTCCCGGAGAAGATGGTTATAAAATACTAAAAAAAATTCGATCTATGGTTTCAACAAAATCTATTCCTGTAATCATGCTTACCTCAAAGACTAGTGAGTTTGATAAGGTAAGGGCACTTGATATGGGTGCAGATGATTATGTTGAAAAGCCTTTTGGCGTAATGGAACTAATTTCACGAGTTAAAGCAGTTCTAAGAAGATATATTGGTTCAGATAAATCAACTGTATTACAAAGCGGAAAACTAGTCTTAGATGTTGACAAACACGAAGTTAAAGTTGATGGAAATCAAATATATTTAACTCTAAAGGAATTTGATTTGTTATATTATTTAATGAAAAATATGAATATAGTATTATCTAGAGATCAAATAATGAATGAAGTTTGGGGCTTTGATTTTGAAGGCGAAACTAGGACAGTTGATGTGCACATAAGGACTTTGCGTATGAAATTAGGCGATGCCGGAGAAAATATTCAAACAGTAAGAGGCGTTGGCTATAAATTTGGAGGTTAGCATGGAGAAAAGAATATTTAAATATCTTACAGTTATAGTTATAGCTACTCTATTTATAACAACATTGGTACTTGATGTGTTGTTCTATGAATATTTTTCGGCTATGGCTGTTAGTGATTTAACTTTTTTTGAAGTCTTTACGGCGAGTTTACCCCCAATGGTAGCTATTTTAGTGTTGATATTAGTTGTATTGTATATGCTATCAACTAATATTTCTAAAACAATACTTTCTCCCATAAAAAATGCAGCAGACAATATCGAGAGCATTTTATCAGGAGAGGAAGTTGAGGATGCAGAGATTTATCCAGAAATTAAACCTTTTGTTGAAATGATTAGGAGACAAAAAAAACAAATAGAAACAGCTATGGAAAATCTCAAAGAAGCCGAAAAGATAAGGAGAGAATTTACAGCAAATGTAAGTCATGAGTTAAAGACTCCTTTAACTTCAATAAATGGTTACGCTGAAATGATTGCAAATGGGATGGTCGAAGGTGATGAAGTACAAAAATTCGCCGGAATCATAAAAAAAGAAGGTACAAGGCTTTTAACTTTGATAGAGTCAATTTTGAACCTTTCTAAATTAGAAGATGAAACTATAGAAAAAACTTATGAAGATATAGACCTTTATGAAATCGCAAATGAAATTGTAAACAGAGTCAATCCTCAAGCAATATCCCATAAAGTTAATTTAGATGTTAGAGGAGAGACTGTTTTCATATCTGCTAATAGGAGAATGATAGAAGATTTAATATATAATCTAATTGACAATGCTGTTAAATACAATGTTGAAAATGGTACGGTATTGGTTTCTGTTTATAATGAAGGAAATTATGGTGTCATCTCTGTTAAGGACTCAGGTATAGGCATCCCAAAAGAAGAACAGGATAGAATATTTGAAAGATTTTATAGAATAGACAAGTCAAGATCTAAAAAAATTGAAGGTTCTGGCCTAGGGCTTTCGATTGTTAAACATATTGTTGAATATCACAATGGTTCTATTACATTGGAAAGTGAAGTCGGTAAAGGTACTACAATCACAATAAAACTTCCAAAATAAACTTAATATTTTATAAGTTTGAATTAAGAAGGAAAGCTCTTATGGTAATTAAACATAAGAGCTTTTATAACTAAATTTACAAATTGACATTTAACGCTTCTGTTGTAAAATAAGCTTGTTATTTTGTCCCTACGGATAGCAATTTACAAAAAATTAAACAGAGTCTAAAAATACTTTATCTAGGCTCTGCTTTATAACGCGGTACTATCAAAATTTTCCTATTCGTAGGGTATGACATAAACCAAACTTCTTATGGTTTATGGTTGGAACAATAAATGGTGTCACCTCCAATCGCATCAACTGCTAGATAGCTTACACTTTCTTCATGTTTATCATATTATATTACCTTCAACTATTCAACTGTTTTAAAACACAAGTGGCAGGAATGTTCTTCAATTTACTCAAATGAAAATCTAAATTCTACCCTTATCAATCAATAAGCATAGCCAACCATAAAAGTTAATCGGCGAATTGTATAATTAAATGAAACACAACTAAAAAAACAACGCTCATGAGAGCTTCTCTGTTATAATGTTATCAATGACAATAAACAGAAACGGAGAA
>NZ_JBSQIL010000035.1:0-19998 GCF_055108775.1 Soehngenia sp.
TACAGGACTGCTGAGGCCTTATCCAAGGTCGGCCAAAAAGATAATTAATTGTACATGAAAATATTTGCACTTTTGTACAAAAAAATATTGACGTTTATAGATATTTAAGTTTTATTTTATATTACCCTGAAGTTGGAGTGTAAAATGTGAAATCTCTGTATACGAGAACCCTAGGTACGGTGTTGTGGAAGGTCAGAAAATAAAATAATTATTTCCTACTGCCCGATTATCAAATATATTTTCTTATGATGGAGTATTTTTAGATTCTAATACTATTTTTTATAACCCTACTACCTTCATGTGCCTAAATAGAATCTAAACTAGGGCTTTCCTTTTTTTACAATAGTGTTCTTTTTTTATAAGACATGATAAACACTCCGAATAATAATAATATATTAACTATATATATTATTATATTATCTATTCCAATCTTAAGATTTGTTATATTAAATATCAGATCATATAATTGTTGATTATAAAAGAACTTTGAGACCATTCTTATTTTATCATTTAACATTGACAAAACTGGTAAAAGGCTTATCCCTATAACTATAGTTGAAACTAAAGAGTTTGCAGTAATTTGATTTTTAGCTAAAATACCTATTGTGGCACCTAATAATATAGATGGAACTATTCCTAAAGCCATAATAATGTAATACTTCAATAAATCAATTTGACCTAGTTCTAATTCTATTGATAACAAAATTACTCCTATTAAACTCATAATTATGATATGGAAACTGACTCCAAATAAATATTCCAAGGACTTTACATTGTTTAACAATAAAATTTTCAATGTTCCCTTTTCTCTTTCCTCTGAAATTACACCTGCTATTACTGCACTAGGGCACATAGTTATATACATGGGTGAAAACATTGTAACAAAGAAGTTATTAGGTAAATTTAAATTATGCTTAAGTATTGTTTCGGTTAATAAAATAGATAATAGAGGAATTAAAATAAACTGTAATAAAATAGTGCTATTTTTAAATGTATCTATAAATTGCTTATATACTACTGCCTTTATTCTATTAAGACTCATCATATAATTTTCTCCCTGTTAACTTTATAAAAATATCTTCTAAATTTGGTTCAGTAGAGTGAATTGAAAATATATCTTCGTTTTTTATTAAATTATATATATTTCTAATATTTTCAGAAGAAAAATCTAAACTTATTTTTTCACCGTTATTTTTAATTAGATTAATCTTTCTATCCTTATAAAATTTCTTCGAAAGATTGAAGGGACTATCACATGCGCATATGCACCCTTCATTTAACAATGCAACTCTATCACATAACTTCTCAGCTTCTTCCATATTATGTGTAGTCATAAATATGGTAATCCCCTTCTGCTTTAAATCAAATAGTATGTTATGGATATTTCTAGCGTTTACAGGATCTAATGCTGAAGTCGGCTCATCTAGAAAAAGGATTTTAGGATTATGTAGCAATGCTCTTGCAATTAATAAGCGTTGTTTCATTCCATTGGATAGTCTAGAAACTGGTTTTTTTGTAGGTTCTAGATTAACTAGCTCCAATACCTTACCTATTTCATTATGTGGTATATTGTGAATCTTTGCATATATTTTTAAGTTTTGTACAACATTTAAACGATCATATAGTCCTGGTATCTCCAATAACATACCTATTTTTTTATAAATATCTTCGCCAAAATTCTTTGAATTAACCCCCCATATTTTTACTTCTCCCGAAGTTGGCTCTAATTGTCCAGTAATTATATTTATTAGGGTCGTTTTCCCTGCTCCAGATGGTCCAAGTAATCCAAATATCTCTCCTTCTTCAACAAAAAACGAAATATCTTTCAAAACTAATAAATCATTAAACTTTTTATAAACCGAATTTATATTTATCACCATTCAAATTAACCTCCCTGATAAAATTTAGAGTATAGGGATTGCTTCAAAACTTTACATTTTATGCATAAAAATAATATATTTTATCAAAAAAATACATCAATTCAGATGAATTAAATTACACTTTCGTTTTAAGCATTTAAGCAGAAAAAAATTTACTTTAGGGGTGTGCCTATCTAATCACCTTGGCAGTTTATAGTCTAATAAAAAAACAATTCAGGTAATAAGCCGTATTTACGGCATACTTCTTGTAAACCACTCTTAATTTCATTACGAGAGAAATTTTTACTTTCAAGATAGTTATCATCCAATTTATTTAATTCGGAATAAAAAATGACAGCAGTTTCAATAGCTGTTTCCTCATCTGTATCTATAGCTTGAAATAGTATGTTTTCTGCTTCGCAAATTTCTCCCTGCTCTAGCAATGTCATGACATTGTTAAATAACTTAGATGATATATATGGAGTGTGTTCTCCTTTTTCTGTAATCATTTGTATAAGTGCTGCAATGGCAGTTTCAATTTGTCGCATTAACCAATCCTGTTTATAATACATATAATCACCATACCTTTGAACTCTATAGGTATAACTTATGAACATAAAAAATTTAATCTTAATTCTCGGTTAAGTTATCCAACTTATTTGATTTTGTTAGAACAGGCATTTGCTACAATTTCTAACAATAAAAAGCATCTAATATTTATATACGTTGAGCATTAGGAAGACAGCGGTAGAAATAGAATCATTAGAAATTAATATAGTGTTAAAATATGAACGAATACCTATTATCATCATAGAAAAAACTAAGTAAAGCATTATATTTTGTTGTTGACCTTGTATTTAATGTCCATATCCCATTTCTAATGCAAGCAATAGTTATATGTAGCCGATGAGATATATACAATTAGTTCTTAAGTATTATTCCTACATTTCATCAAAAATATGTTTAGACATATTATAGCCATCCTATCCAAAAAGATGTTCATAGTTTTTCCAAAACTTTGCATATTTATAAGCGCAATCTGATATTTGAGTTATAAATTCTTTTCTCTATTGCGTATATGGTTTGACGTGAGATCTCAATCGCTTTGGATATAGATTTTTGTGTCATACTAAGTTCTGTGCTCGCTACCTTAATTTTAATATTTCGAACCATTATACTCCTTATTTTTCACAATAATATATAATTTAATAAAAGTCAAATATCGCTAAAGATAGGATAATGTGAATTAATTGTTGGAAAACAATTAATTGACACTATCTGCCTTTATAGTTTAGCTTTCCTTTTTCTTTAGATTGGATTATATTATATTATTTTTATTAGAACCATAACAAAAAATGCTGGAGACAGCCAAATTAATATAAAAAATTTAAATATTTTGGAAACTTATTTTTTGGGTAAATAAACAAAAAAGAGGAGGTAGAGACATGGGAAAATACATAAGCAACTATGAAAAATGGATAAATAAAGCTATAAGAAGTGGTGAATATTCTTATGAAGATTTATTGTATATTCACCAGCTTCATATAGATTTTTTTCAACATGAAAGACTGATTCATTTAATAGTTACCTTGTTTACCTCAATATTAATGCTAACTAGTTTATATTTAAGCATTAAAACCCAAGAAATACTAGTATTTGTTATATTTGGGATTTTATTCTTCGTTACTTTATTTTATTTTCTGCATTATTTCTTTTTAGAGAATTCACTTTTAAGAATGTATAAAATCACAGATAAAATATTAAATATTAAAATTTAATACTTCCTAGTACATATTTTTTCATGAGATATTTTAGTTTACCTTCATAATTTTTATATCGATTAGTTAATATAGCTCTAAATTTTTCCATCAATTCGATTTCTTCTTTTGAGGCTTCTTTATATCCGTATTTAGTTTTTATAAAAATATCAGTAATTTTCTTTAATTCAATATCATCTAATATAAAGAATTTGTAATTAATTCTATTACTGTACTCATAATAAGTCTCATCATTATTCTTAGGGAACCCTAAAAGTCCTAGAAGTGAATTGATATCATAGTAGTATTGCTCAATTCTTTCACTGCTATTTAAATTCTTTAGTCTTTTTTCGCGATGGTTGGTTTTAATAGTAAGGTAAATAATTCTTAAGAACAAGATACCCACTATAGCTAAGAAAAATAAAGGAATATACCATGTGTTAGTAAATGTAGTGTTAACTTCATCTGGATTATCAGTATCTATAATTAAATTATTTCCTTCTTCTATAATATCTTCTCTATTTGGTCTTCTCGGATCGTCAGGAATTCTCTCTTCGTTTGCATCGGGGGTATTTTCATCTATTTGTTCAGAAACAGATTCTTCTATTATATCAACATTATTTAAAACTTCATAATAAGGTGTTGGATCAAAACTAATCCACCCAACAGGTTCTATAAAAGCTTCAACCCACGCATGGGCATTAGACTGAGATACTTTGTATTCTCCAGGATTTATTTCTTCGTTAGCTACATAACCTTCTACATATCTACTTGGAATTCCTGCAATTCTAAGCATTACTGCCATTGCTGTAGCATAATAGGTGCAATACCCTTCTTCTGATTCAAATAGAAAGTAATCTACAAAATCAGGGTTATCAGATTTAGAAAAATCATCTACATCTAAAGTGTAAGAATAATTTTTCTTTAGATAGTTTTCTATTAACAAAGCTTTTTCATAATCATTTTTTGCATTTTCAACAATTTGTTCTGTCAGGTTTATTGTTCTTGAAGTTACAGTATCAGAAGTTTGGAGATAATAAGATAAATTCCTGATATCTGTTTTTCTTTTATATACATCACTTTCTATTAATTTATCATATGGGAGCTCTTCAAAGTAATGAACTGTATAAGATTCATTTTTATATATGCCATAAGGGTAATTTATAATCATATCCTCATTAACATAAATGTCACTATTCCCTCTTAAATCAATAGAAACAGGATATAAAGGACTGAATAAGGTGGTAGAAGCAAAATTTTTATTTGATATTGTGATACTCTTTAAATTTTCTGATTTGTAACCTAAATTTAAATCTTGGAAATAAAAATTATATCCAGCCTTAGTTTTATAAGCTATAATTTCTTCACTAGTCCAATTCTTACCAGTATATGTGTGTTTTACACTTCCTCTTAAATATACTGGTTTACTTGATTTCAAAGTCATTACAACTCTATTATTAGGAACAACTTTGCCGCCTAATGATGAATTATTTGGATTAAATCCTGTCGTGCTAAAATTGAAAGGGCTAGCATTAGAATTACCTCTGTCGTACACAGGATCAGATCTAAAATCTAGGATTACAGGGAAGGTATCAACAATTTTTGTTTCAAACCAAACCCAATCTACTGGATTATTCCATTTAGGCAAAACAGTAGATAAAATCAATGAAATTATGCTGATAAGAAGTATTGGCTTAAGAAATAATGAAAATTTAGTTTTGTTTACTACATTTCCTTTGATTGAATTATTAACTATCACACTATAATTTACTGTAACAATTGTTAAGATTAGTGAAAAGGAAAGCATTATCAATGCTGTGAAAGCAGCGTCAATAAAACTATACCAGTAAATGACCAATGTGAAATAACTTAAAATATATAATAACTTGTACTTTTTATGGTTATATATTGATATTAGAGATATTAAACTAAATATTGCACTAAATAAAACGAAATAATAAATTTTATAGTCTTCTCGTATAGGGGCTGAATCAGTTATGTTGCTGATTATATTGTCGAAAAACTGAGATGCTGATTGGACTGTTTGAATTATGATGGTTCTATCATATTGGATTAGAACTAAAGTTATAATTAAACCCACAATTAGCGGGATAAAGAAAAATATGGGTTTTTTAATAAATAAAAATATCAATTCAAAAATTAACAAAAATAGCAACAATTGTCTAGGAAATATAATATCAATTTTTACAGTGGCAGCAATTGTATAAATTAATGAAAAACTAAGAAGCATTGATGAAAAGTTCAAACATATATTTTCAAGCTTGTGGTCATCTTTCATATTGTGCCTCCAATTTTTTAACAATATCAGAATTATAATCTAATTCATAAATTGTCATAGATTGAAGCCTTAATTTATCAACATAGTAATAATCAAATTTTAATGATTTATTTTCGACATCTGTGATTAATAAAATAATTGGATTAAAGCCATTCATTTTTAAAGTTAAGAGTTCTTTCGCATCTGATTTGCTTAAATATGTTGTCACATAAATAATTGTTGAGAACTTATAAAGATATTGATCAATAAAAGCTATATTATAGTTAAATTCAAAGACGCCATTTGGCTCGTAAACAGCTAATTTATCCCTAAAAGGATTAAATTCATGAATATTTTTGCCTTGAATGATCACATTTTCACTTTTTGCCTCATAAAAAAGGGCAACTTCTATTTCGTGTGAGAGACAATATTCAATTATGCTGCTTGCTATTTCTACTTGCAAATCTTCTAAATGGAATTCAAAATCATTGATGAATTTACTTTTTAGTGAATCAAGGATGATAAAAACACTTGTATCCTTTCGGTTCTCATATTCTTTAGTTATCAATGTATCTTTTTTTGCTGACAATTTCCAATGAATTGATTTTATAGGATCTCCAACTACATATTTGCGGATTCCATTGATTCTATTTCGATTTTCAGATACTTTGTCAAAAGCTAAAAGCTCGCCAGCTGATAAACCTGCATATATTTTAAAAGATTCTAGTTTGCGATATGTTGGATATACAATAATAGATGCGTTTTGTGAAGTTAACTTAGTAAATTTGAATATTCCTAAATTATCCATTAGATTTATCTTTATTTCTGAAAGATCATATCTACCTCTTCTTTTAACAGATATTATTGTTTTCTTTGATAATGTCTGCTTTGGTTCCAAAGAATATATAATAGGCTTTGAGGGTTTATTCGTAAGTTTATTTTCGAATAAATCTTCTACTTCAACATATGGGATGGAAAATTTACCTTTGTTAGAAATTTCATATGAAATTTCAACTTTATCACCTGCATACACAGTAGCTTTGTTAGAAATCAGATTAACATTTATGCAGCGTTTAAAATAAAAAATTTCAATAAGCGATAAAATTAAAATTGAAATAAAAAAGTAAAGGAGGAAAAAAGGCAAATCTCCACCGACTAAGAGAGAAAAAGCAAATAAAACCACGATAATTATTAACATAAACTTGTTGTTAAGCATATACTCCACCTATATATAATTTCTTTATCATATCGTCTATTACTTCATCAATGTTTCTTTTTTCAAGTCTAGCTTCTGCAGATAAAACTAATCTATGTCTTAAAACAGGATTTATTATTTTCTTGACATCATCATGGATTACATAATCTCTATTGGATAGATAAGCCATTGATTTTGAAGCTTTGAGAATGTCAATACTAGCTCTCGGGCTTGCTCCAAGAGCTATACTTTTGTAATTTCTTGTCAAATTTACTATATCAAGTATATATTCCAAAATTTCATCGTGAACAATTATTTCTTCCACTTCTTTCGATATGGACAATAGCTCAGACTTAGTTAGCACTGGCTTTATGTGATCTAAATTTTTCAGTTCTAAATAATTTTTCAATATCTTTTTTTCATCGTCTTTGTTAGGGTAACCAATAGATATTTTCATAAAAAATCTATCTAATTGAGCTTCTGGTAACGGAAATGTACCTTGATATTCTATCGGATTTTGCGTTGCAAGGACTAAAAATGGTTTATCTAGTAAGAAGTGTTCATTTTCAGTGGTAACTTCAAATTCTTCCATAGCTTGTAATAAACTTGATTGTGTTTTAGGAGAAGTTCTGTTGATTTCATCAGCTAAAAATATATTACAAAATATTGGACCCTTTTTAAAAATAAAAGCTCCACTATCTTTATCATATACACTAATACCTGTTAAGTCTGATGGTGTTAGATCGGGGGTAAATTGAACTCTTTTGTAAGTTAAATCTATGCTTTTAGCTAAAGCTTTTGCTAAAGTAGTTTTACCTACACCGGGAACATCTTCTATTAATAAATGACCGTTTGAAATTAACGCAATGATGACTTCTTCAATCACATCTTTTTTACCTACTATAGCACTATTTAAATTATTCATTAGCAATTCGAGTTGTTTAAGCATAAGTTCCTCCTAAAAATTTCTTTAATACATTTATACCTTTATTACATAGAGCTAAACTAAAGATTTTTATTTAATGTGAGTTACTATTAAAAAACACATAGATATACCGATATATGTTTTATAGACTTATAAATTTCTAGAGGGGGATTTTGATGGGAAAGTTTTTAGACAATTTGAGTACAAAAACAAAAGTGCTAGGAGGATTTATAATAATAGCTGTTCTTTCTATACTAGTAGGGATAGTTAGCATTTTTTCATTAAATCAATCGACAAAAGACTTGGAGTCAATGTACAATGATAGGTTGAAAGGGAATTTACTGTTAACAGATATAGAAAGTAATGTTAAAAATGCAAAAGAGCAGACTATGAAAATTCTCTGGCAATATCAAGTTACATACAATGACACAGTTATAAATGATGCAGTGGAAGAACTTGACATTCTTACAAAAGAAAACAACGATTTAATAGAAGAATATGAAAATCGTGATTTAGACACACAAGAAAAAGTCTTGTTAGCTAATTTTAAACAAGCTTTGAATGAATATAGACCTCTCAGAGATGAAGTAATTAAATATATTAAAAACGGGCAATATTCTCAAGCAATTAGTACTTACAGTAAAGTTAGTAAAGTTGAAAATGATATTGAAAATGCTATAAATGAAATGATAAACTACAACCTTAAAGTTTCAGATACTATGTATGAAGATTCACAATCGAGAATGGCTATGACATTGACCATAACTATTGTGGTTACATTGTTAACTTTTTTACTATCCATGTTGTTAGGTTTTTACAACTCAAAGAGCATTGTAGGAGGAATAAAAGCAGCTGTTAATTATTCAAAGATGTTACGAGATGGGGATTTTTCTTTTGAAATAGAACAAAGTTCTTTAACAAGAAAAGATGAAATTGGGGATTTGTCTCGTGCATTTAACCAGACTAAAGATGGACTAAGAGAGATTATTAGCCTATCAAAAGAAAATGCAGAAGAGGCAAGTGCTTCTAGTCAAGAATTAAGCGCCACAGTAGAAGAAATTAGTGCTCAAATTCAAGAAGTTAACTCCTCCACTCAAGAAATTGCTGCAAGCATGGAAGAAACTTCTGCTGCGATAGAAGAAGTCAGTTCATCTGGGGATCAAATCCTGGACAATGCAAAAGCTATACTTGAAGAAACAGTGAGAGGGAAAGAAAATGTTAAGCTAATTGCAAATAGAGCATCAGAGCTTAAAGAAAGTGCAGTATTAAGTAGAAATGAAGCAACTAACACATATAAAGTAAAACAAAAAGCTATAAAAGAATCCATAGAAAGAGGAAAGATAGTTTCAGAGATCAAAATTATGGCTGATTCAATTAAGGAAATTGCTGAAAAAACAAACCTTTTAGCTTTAAACGCAGCCATAGAAGCAGCAAGAGCAGGAGAACATGGGAGAGGATTTGCTGTAGTAGCTGATGAAGTAAGAAAATTAGCAGAAGCTTCTTCTTCCGCCGTAGATAAAATAACAGATTTAGTAAGCGAAGTTAGCGGAGTATTTACAGAGCTATCAACAAGTTCAGATGATTTATTGAAATTCATAGATTCTAAAGTAATATCTGATTATGATAGCCTAGTGGAAACTGGTAGCAACTACCTAAAAGATGCTCAATACGTTGAAAATTTAATTATACAGTTTGATGAGAAATCATCAGAAATAAAAGAAGCTATATCTGAGATTAATGATGCTATCGAATCCGTAGCTGCTACTATCGAACAATCAACTAGTGGTACAGTTGATATATCAACAAACATTAAAGAACTTTCAAAAGCGATTGAAGAGGTCGAAAAAGTAGCAGAACAACAAGCATCTTTAGCAGAAGAATTGAGCATAAATATGAATAGTTTTATGCTCTAAAGTTACAATAATTTAATAAATTTTATACTTTATAAACTTTGTATTTTTAGTATAATTATTAAGCTGATATTAAGATCTTCTTAGAATGAAAGGGAATGAGAAAAATTAAATGGATAAACTAGATAGAATGGCTGAAATTGAGATATTGGAAGAAAATCTAAATAACTATGGCAAACTTCTTGAAGATGTAGGAGGAGAGGTTTGGGAATTAAACATTAGCCAATCAGATGATATAAGGAATGAAGACTTCATAAAATATTCTTTTAATTATCAAGCTGACATTATGCTTAATTTTGATGGGGAGATTCATAAAGAAGATCTATTCAACTTAAATGAAAGCTTAGAGAATTTCATAAAAAGCGATGAAGTAAAGATAGAAGCTATTTATAGAATAAAAGAAGAAAATGACAAATATAAGTGGGTGTATTCTAGAGGAATAAAAGTATTTAGCGAAAAGGGTAAACTTAAAAAAATCATCGGGATAAGATCAGATATCACAGAAAAAATAATAATGAAAGAAGCCATATTTAATCTATCTCATTATGATACTTTGACTAATTTATCAAACAAAGAAAAGCTAAAAGAAGATTTTTCGAATATCGTTAAAAATAACGTAAATGAAGATATTGCTTTTTTATATATAGATTTGGATGACTTCAGCCATGTAAACAATGTTCTTGGATATAGCTATGGCGATGAATTTCTAAAAAAGTTTTCAGAGTTTTTGAAAAAAGGAATTTGGGAAGGATAATCTAATAGGCAGGTTAAATACTGATGAATTTTTAGTAATTTACAAGAATTATAAAAACATAGATTTATTGGAAAGAAGGATAGAGAAGTTCTTAAAAGATTTGCGCAAAAAAAATTTTTTAGAAAACAGTGATTTTAAATTATCTGCAAGTGTGGGGTATTCACTTTTTAAAATTAACGGAAATGACTTTGATACTTTGTTAAGATACGCTGACACAGCTCTCCACTATTCAAAGAGCAAGGGGAAGTCTCAATTTGTAAGATATAATGATAAACTAGGGGAATATATATTTTCTCAAGCAGACATGATAAACCAGTTAAGAATAGCAATAGAAAGAAATGAATTTGTGGTTTATTTTCAGCCAATTGTCTGTGCAAAAGCAGAAAAAACATCAGGTTATGAAGCTCTTGTTAGATGGATACATCCACATAGGGGCATGATTTCTCCGGGACAATTTATTCCGATAGCTGAAGCATCGGGACAAATGATAGAAATAGAGCAGCTCATCGTTGAAGAATGTTTTAAGAGTTTAAAACATTTAATGAGGTTAAACCCTGAAATGAAATATGTTTCTATAAATTTATCAGCAAGAGGTATAATTGAAAGAAATATCGTTAAATTCCTTGAGAATTTATTACTAAAATACAATGTTGATCCTAAATTTATAGAATTTGAAATTACTGAGTCATCGCTGTTAAATAATATTGAGAGGACTGTAGAAGTTCTGGATAGGATAAAAGAAATGGGATTTAAATTGTCATTGGATGATTTTGGAACGGGGTTTTCTTCTTTAAATTATTTAAAAAACTTACCACTTGACAAAGTGAAATTAGATAAAAGTTTTATCGACAACATAGAAACTGATGAGAGAGATCATCTAATGGTTAAATCAATCATTGAACTGTCTCATAGGCTAGGGTTATTAGTAGTCGGAGAAGGAGTAGAAACTAAAAATCAGAGAGATTTATTATATATTTTGGAATGTGACTTTATTCAAGGATTTTATTATGGTAGACCTGAGCCAATAGCTAATTAATATAATATGGGTGCATTGAGCACCCATATTATATATTTAAAGGTTTTTCTATTGCATCCAAACTAGCTTCAACTATCGCTTCGGTTAAAGTGGGATGTGGATGAACCACTCTAGCTAAGTCATAGATAGTACCTTCTAGATTCATCACACTTGCAGCTTCGGATATCATATTTGAAGCATCATTGCCAATTATGTGAAAACCAATGATTTCACCATACATGTCTTTATCTGCTAATATCTTTACAAAACCACTTGTTTCCCCCTTTAAGATTGCCATGCTGTTAGCAGAAAGTGGAAACTTTCCTATAGAATAATTTATGTTTTTTATTTTGGCTTCTTCTTCAGTTAAACCAACGCTTGCGATTTCGGGGAAAGAGTATACGACTTTTGGAATTTTTAGATAATCAATCTTAGAATCAATTCCAGAAATATTTTCACTTGCTACTACTCCTTCAAAAGATGCCACATGCGCTAATGGCATCTTTCCATTTACATCACCTATGGCATAAATATTTTTTATATTTGTCCTCAGGCTTTTATCGGTTTGAATAAAGCCATTCTCATCTTTTATGAGCTTTAAGTTTTCAATTCCACTTAAATTTGGTCTTATACCGTAAAAAACAACATATTTATCTGCAGTGAATTCTTTTTCTTTTCCTTTTTGAGAAACTAGTATCTTATCATCTCTTACTTCAATTATATTTGAGTTATTGATTAATTTTATACCACTTTTTTTAAGTTGCCTTTCCAAAGTTTGGGACAATTCACTGTCATAATCAGGCAAAAGATTTTTTTCTTCAAAAATCATTGTGACATCTGTACCAATAGCGTTGTAGAAAGTTGCATATTCTACTGCATAGGTATTATTTCCCAACACTATTACTGTGTCTAATTTATCTTTTAATCCAAGTATACCTGTATTGTTAATGGCTTTTCCACTTTCAAAACTTTCCTTTAAACCCTTTATATTTGGGATGTAGGCTTTTGAACCTGTAGCAATAATTAAGTTGTCAAATGATAAATTTTCTCCGTTTACATCTAGGTTGTGCTCATCAATTACTTTTCCAAACCCATTATATAAATCCACGCCATTTTTCTTAAATAACATGTGAATGCCTGAAACTAATTTATTTACCACATCATCTTTATTCTTCATCATTTTTTCAATATCTATATATATTTTACTTTTGTCAATTCCCATAATGCCAAAGTCTTCACTACGCAATATATCTTGGAAATGTTTAGCATAGGATAACAATGTTTTAGTGGGTATACAACCCCAGTTTAAGCATATTCCACCTAATCTATCTTTTTCTACTACAGCCACTTTTTTTCCCATTTGGCTTAGTTTAATAGCGGCAATATACCCACCTGCGCCGCCACCAAGCACAACACAATCAAATTTTTCCATAAAATCACCTCTTAAGCTTTAAGCAAAAGCATTTCTGGATTTTCGAGTATTTCTTTCATCATGTTTAAAAATCTAGCTCCACTTGCTCCATCGATTATCCTATGGTCATAGGATAATGAAAGAGGTAGAACCCATGCTTTTACTATTTCGTCATTCTTGATTATAGGCTTTTGTACAATTCTTCCAACTCCTAAAATTGCTGACTCAGGGTAATTTATTATTGGAATTCCATAGTATCCACCTATAGAACCATAATTTGTAATCGTGAAACTGCTTCCCTTCAAATCTTTAAGTTCAATTTGGTTATTCTTTGCTTTGCTAGAAATTTCATCAACTATTTTAGCCAACTCAATTATGCTTAATCTATCTGCATCTCTTATGACAGGCACCATCAAGCCTCGCTCTGTATCTGTGGCAATACCTATATGATAAAATTTCTTTAATATCAATTCATCATTTTCTTCATCGAGTGTTGAATTGAATTCAGGCATTTTCTTAAGGACTGCTATAGTTGCCTTTATTATAAAAGGCATAAAAGTTAAATTGATTTCTTCTTCTCTTAATGAATCTTTATATCTTTTTCTTAATTCATATAATTCGGTTACATCCAATTCATCCATGGCAGTCGTGTGAGGGATAGTAAACCTAGATTGAGTCATTTTTTCAGCAATTGTCTTTCTTATCTTTGTCAGAGGAATTCTTTCGATTTTTTCATCTTCAATTAAAAGTTTTTCTTCTTTTGCTTTAGGAGCTGTTTTAACAGGTTCATCTATCGCTATGTCTTGTTTTTCAACTTGCAATTTTTCACTAGCTTTGATGATATCCTCTTTCATAACTCTACCATTTGGTCCACTGCCAACAACTTGATTTATGTCCACGCCTAAATCCTTAGCGAGTTTTCTTGCAACTGGGGTGGCGAGAGCTTTTTTTACTTCTCTTTTATCTTCGTTATTTTCCTTATTTTCATGACTTGGGGCTATTACCTCTGATGAAGCAATTACTTCTCCAACCACTCCTGCATTCTCTTCCTCAACTATTTCCTTTTTTTCACTTAAAGTATCTTTTTTCTCCACTGATGAAACATCTTCTGCATTTCCCTCTGTATCTATTACTACAAAGACATCCCCGACATGAATAGTATCTCCATTGTTTGCTCTTAACTCTATTATTTTGCCAGTTTTAGGTGATGGTATTTCTGTTGTAACTTTATCGGTTTCAACTTCAGCTATAGATTCTCCCTCTTTTATCATATCTCCTACATCAACCAGCCATTTAGTTATTACACCCTCGTGAATACCCTCACCGATATCTGGAAACTGAAATTCAAATTTCATTTTCATTCCTCCTTAGTAACGCACTACATCTTCAATAGTTTTAGCAATTCTCTCTGGTGTAGGAATATAATGTTGCTCACCTCTAGGCAAAGGGAAAGTTGTGTCAAAACCCGTTAACCTTGTTGGTGGAGCTTCAAGATAAAGAAATGCTTTTTCATTGACAATAGATATTATTTCAGCACCTACTCCAAGTGTCTTTGGAGCCTCATGGACAACTAATATTCTTCCTGTTTTTTTGACTGATTCTACAAAACTCTCTCTATCCATAGGTGCAATTGTTCTCAAATCTATTAATTCCACAGATATATCCTTTTTCTTTACTATATCCATAGCCTTTTGAACATCTCTTACCATAGCACCCCATGATACTACTGTTATATCCTCACCTGATTCTATAATTTTTGCTTTGCCTATTGGTATTTCATAAGGACCTTCGGGTACTTCTTGTTTAAAAGCTCGATATATTCTCTTTGGTTCCCAGAAAAGAACAGGGTCATTGTCCCTGATTGCAGAGATCAATAGTCCTTTAGCATCATATGGAGTAGAAGGGATAACTACTTTTAAACCTGGAATATGAGCATACAAAGCTTCTGTACTTTCTGAATGATGTTCTAAAGCTCTTATTCCGCCTCCATAAGGCGCTCTTATAACCATAGGAAGATAGTATTTTCCTCGAGAACGATTTCTCATACGAGCTACATGGCTTATTATTTGATTAAAAGCTGGATAAGAAAATCCTGAGAATTGCATTTCAACAATTGGTCTAAGGCCATTTACTGCCATGCCAACAGCCGAGCCGACGATAGCTGATTCTGCTAATGGAGTATCAAAAACTCTTTTCTCTCCAAACTTTTTCTGCAAGTCTTGTGTTACTCTAAAAACCCCACCTTCTACACCGACATCTTCACCATATACCACAATAGTTTCATCTATTTCCATTTCTTCCATAAGAGCTTGATTTATTGCTTGCACCATATTTAAAGTATTTGGCATTATTTTTTACCTCCTTCTAAAAAAGCTTTATACTCAGATAATTGTTCTTCTAACTGAGGTGTCATCTTTTCATAAGTGAACTTGAATATATCATCTATTTCGGTATCTGATTTACCTTCTATTTCTTCAAAAGTTGTTGTAACATCCTTTTCAAGTTCTGCTTTGGTTTTTTCAATCCATTCATCATCTATCAAACCCTTGGATTTCAAGAAGAGTTCAAATCTTAAAATAGGGTCTTTTTTCTTCCATTCTTCCACTTCTTTATCTTCTCTGTATTTTGTAGGATCATCACTAGTTGTATGAGCCCCTAGTCTATAAGTGTAGGCTTCTATTAAAGTTGGACCTTCACCGTTTCTTGCTCTTTCAACAGCTGTTTTTGAAGCGTTGTACATTGCAAATATATCGTTTCCATCAACAAGTATTCCTGGCATGCCATATGCAATAGCTTTTAGTGCTAAATTTTTGCTCTTTGTTTGTACTTTTCTTGGAGTGGATATAGCGTACTGATTATTTTGTATTATGAAAATCACAGGAGCATTAAAAACAGCTGCAAAATTCAAAGCCTCATGAAAATCTCCATGAGAGGTACCGCCATCACCTACATAAGTCATAACAACATTTTTTTCACCCTTAATATTATTTGCCATACCTATACCTGTAGCATGCTGTAATTGCGATGCTATAGGAACAGACACAGGGAGCATCTTCACACCATCTGGGAAATGGCTTCCCCATTCATTTCCATACCAATACAAATATATATTTTTTAAAGGTACACCTTTAATCAGCCACGCACCTAATTCTCTGAAAGCTGGTACAAGCCAGTCGTCTTTTTTTATCGCATAAGCACTGCCGATTTGAGCTGCCTCTTGGCCGATGTTTGGAGCATAGGTAAGCATTCTTCCTTGTCTTTGATAGGAAAGAGCTTTTTCATCAATTGTTCTTTCATAAAGCATAGTTTTAAAAAGATACAATAGCTCATCATCACTTAAATCAGGATAATCACTCTCTTTGACAAGCTTGCCATTATGGTCTAACACTTTATACATTTTATTATCCAATGGATTGTATTCATCAAATAACATAAACTAACCTCCTCGTATAATTGATAATCTTTATCATTTGTTATATATATCTCCAAAAAAAAAATTATTAAACAGTAAAATAGTAGGAATTAAATTTCGAATTATTCCGACAATTATTTATAAAAAAAGAGTTTGCTTAAGCAAACTCTAATTAAATTATTTATTCATTTCAACAGCGATTTTTGCTGCAAGCAATGCATTGTTATATACAAGCTGTATATTTGCCTCTAGTGATTTTCCTTCAGTGACATCTTTTATTTTTGAAAGGAGAAATGGTGTAAGAGCTTTACCTTTGATACCTTTCTCGTTAGCCTCTATTACTGCTTCTTCTATACTTTTATTTATCAGATCTTCATCCATTGAATACTCTTTTGGTATAGGATTTGCTATTAGCATACCGCCTTTTAAGTTCAAACTCCATTTAGCGTTAATTATATCTGCAATTTCTTTAGGAGTATCTACGCGGTAATCAACATCAAACTCGCTGCTTCTTGTGTAGAAAGCAGGGAGTTTATTAGTTTTATAGCCTAGAACTAACACCCCTTTTGTCTCTAAATACTCTAAAGTAAGACCTAGATCTAAAATAGATTTTGCCCCAGCACATACTACCGCCACATTAGTTTGAGCTAGTTCTTCGAGATCTGCTGATATATCCATAGTAGTCTCAGCACCCCTGTGAACTCCTCCGATGCCACCTGTTGCAAAGACTTTAATTCCAGCCATTTCAGCGATTATCATAGTTGAAGCAACTGTAGTAGCACCATCTTTTTTCATAGCACATACATATGGGATATCTCTTCTAGATACTTTTAAAATCCCTTTTGTCTTTCCCATGTAGTCTATCTCTTCTTCTGTGAGGCCTGCTATGAGTTGACCATTTATTATTCCTATAGTAGCAGGTACTGCGCCATTTTCCCTTATGATTTTTTCTACATTTAATGCGGTTTCAACATTTTGTGGATAGGGCATACCATGTGAAATTATAGTGGACTCTAATGCGACTACAGGCTTATTTTCTTTTAAAGCATTTTCTACTTCTCTTGACAATTTAACAATATTTTTCATCAATATTCCTCCAATTTGTTTATATATTCTTCTAACTTTTCTACAGATATATTTTTATTTATTGTATCTTCTGATTCCATCGCCACAAGGCTTGCGGCCATTGCATATTTGACACTCTCTTTAAACGGTAAAGCATTGTATTCACCAAAGACTAATCCTGCTTGAAATGCATCACCTGCACCAGTAGCGTTCTTTATATTGGGTTTCTTTGCTTTTAATCTGCCTTGAGATCCTTTAGTACTATAAAAAGCACCTTTCTCACCAAGTGAAATTACTATATTTTTCACACCTAAATTGTGGATGATATTGCTTGCTGTTATCAAATCATCTTCATTCTCTATCATAATGCCAGTTAAAGCTTCTACTTCTAGTTTGTTAGGCTTAATAGTGTGAAAATACCCCAATACATCTTTTGCTCTCAAAGCTTTGGAAAAAGATACAGTATCTAAAAATAACTTTTTGTCCTTGTAATTTTCTACTGCATAATCTAGTGTTTCTTTCTCTAAATTTGTATCTAGCACTATTATTTCGCTACCTTGCAATGTGATGGCATTTTCATATAGATAGTTCTCATTTAGGTATTTAAAGATATCCATAGATGAAATAGCTACATCCATATCCATTTTTTCATCTAGAATTGCTAAATATGTTCCAGATGATTCATTTGAAATGGTCTTTATATAACTAGTGTCTATGTTAGCTAATTTACATTCATCGACAATTTTTTCTCCGTACATATCATCCCCAACCACTGTGAACAATTTAGTGTTTATACCTAATCTGGATATATTTTCAGCGATGTTTCTAGCAACACCGCCAACTGACAACTTTACTAAGCCGGGGTTTGAGTCGTTTCTTCGCAACGAATTATTAGGAAAACCTACAATGTCGACATTTGCTCCTCCGATTACGCTAACATATCTCGATTCTTCAATTAAATAGCCTCTGCCCTTGATTATTCCCTTTTTAGTTAAATTGGCTATATGAACTGCTACACTTGATCTAGTAATATTTAACATTTCTGCTATTTCATTTTGAGAAACAAGGGGATTTTTTTTGATGATATTTAGTATTTCAAGTTCTCGGTTTGTCATAATACCTCCTAAGCATACGCTTATATAAATAAACTTATGCTTATAGTATAAACCTGTATAAAAATAAAGGCAATACTTTTTTTAAAAGAATATAGATATATTATTGAATAAAAGATATGTTTAGAGGACAATTCAAATAGAGGTATTTTCAAAATCGGACAACAATGCCACCTCAATATAGTTTGAATTTGAGGTGGCTTTGTTATTTCAATTTATACTCAATTATAATATAATCAAATTAATAAAAGAAAATGATAAGATATTTTTACAATTGGGGTGATAATTTGGACAGCAACATGATATTTGTATATATTTTAATAGGCCTAATGGTTTTATTTTTAGAGATTGGATTTGCTTCAAAAGAAAAAAATTTCACAGGACTTATTTTACCTATAACTTTTTTAATGGTAGCTCTGTATAATTATTTATCGGTTGGCTTAACAGGTACGGAATTTACTGAAGATGTAATAGTTCTTATTACTATTGGAATAGAAGGTTTTATAGTTTCTATAATTGTATTTTTATTAGTTAGAATGAGAAAAAAAGGGGGTAAGTAGAGCAAAAGCTCTACTTTTTAGGTATTAAGCATTAACAAAAGCTTTTTTAAAGGATTTAGCAAAAATAATGTTGCAACAAAAGTAACTAAAGCATTTACTATAGATACTTGAAATCCCAGCAATAAACGAACTATCAATCCATTGTAGTCTAATCCAGCAGCAATTATATAAGGCATATCTATCAAAGTTCCACATATAAACGCTAAGAAAAAACCTAAGAGTGAAAGTGAGTATTCAGACTTTAGCCTTTTTCCTAAAGTAGAATAAATCAAAGCATATTGTGGAAAGACAACTAAATACATTATTGTCCATAGCCCAAATCCTCGTGTGAGCATCACCAATAAACAAAATATTGCAACTGATAAATAGGATTCATCTCTTTTTAAACTAACACCATACAAAAGAATAGTAAAATTTACTAGCTCTATGTATAGTAGTCCAGAGCCAATTAATTGAATAATATACAATATGCTTGCTAGCATGGCTACTCGTGTAATTTTTTTACTGCTCATTTTACATGCCCATATCCTTAGTATAGTGGAATTCTATCTCGTCTCCTTCATTAAGACCAATCGAATCAACGCCCGGAGCTTCACCTACTTTCATATCAAGTCCTTTTTCTGTAGATTTATACGAATACATCCACCAAGGTCCATTTGTCATATCTGCAGTTTCAAGACCCAAAAGACCATCTAAAAATCTTCCATATTGTGTATCAGTCATTTTCACATTCAATTTTTCTTTA
>NZ_JBSQIL010000036.1:0-19927 GCF_055108775.1 Soehngenia sp.
CTTTAAATTCTTCCTTTATAAAAGATATTATCTTGCTTTTATTCTATAAAATACTAATAATTTCGTATTGTTTTCCAGATAAATCAACCCTTTCCCCCTCATGTTTGCCTACAAAAGCATTATGAAGTGGAAATGCAGCAGTATTTATTGTTATCTCTTTCACTTCACCAGTTCCAAGCATTTTATATTCTACAAAACTTCCATTTCTAACTTCTACACTATTATTCTCCGGCCTATTTATATCTAAATAATTTTCTGATGATGCAGCAGACTCTTGTGAACTCAACGTATCATTGACACTTCTACCATACTCTCCTTTCTCTGGTGTTCCATATTCATCTATCAAATTAAATATTTCTTGAATTTCAGCAACATGTGTTTGTGTAAAATAAATTGATGTATCAGAATTTAATTCTATTTCACATTCTCCATAATTGTTATCAATATCCAAATTACAAATTGCTTTCTTCATCTCATTTTTAAAGCAATCTTTATTATTATCTCTAAACATTTTATATTTGCTAGCACAATTTTTACAAAGACAAAGATTAAGTTGATTCATTTCAATGCCATAATTAGATATTTCAGTTACTTCAAGAAATTGAATAGGTTCTCTACACATTTGACAAATTTTCACATCACTATCATTTGTGTACATTCCACTTATATAAGCTCTTACAACTTTAGGATTTTTACTAACCCTTATCTGTCTTAGAACTTTTTCATATTTAGTAGGATCAGCACAAAAAAATTGTTGTCTCACATGTTCAATAAGACTTTCCTTGTTTTTAACCATTTTATCTGGAAAATCCTTAGATACCCATTCTGTTCCATTAAAAGTAGATTCTTCTTCATCAACTTCCTCATCATCTATTGGTGTATTTTCATCAATTCTCATACCAAGTTCTCTAGCTAACTGTCTTAGCAAAATACTTTTATCCCGCTTATCTAAAGAATCCACCATCTCAAAAGTTTCAGCTTTGCTGTCTTTATCTGTTTCTATGAAACCAAGTATTTTATAAGCCTCTTTATCACTTATTACTTCTCCATATATTTCTTTATTTAAATCATACTTTGACATTCCTATTATGGGGCATAATTTTTCGTTCTTATCAAATAACCATTCTCCAGATTTGATTACATTTTCTAATAGACTTGAACTCTCTACTTGTTCATAAGGGTTATTTTTTCTATATTTAATACTACCTGATAATTTACCACTTATTTTAAGTAACATTTTCAATATCTCAGAAGATTTGTGTTTTGATAATTCTTTATTGGGATTTTTTTCAATATATCTAATATTTTCACTTAATTCAGCTATTTGAATTTTTGGGCAGTATTCTCCTAAGGCTTTCCAAGAGGGAGATGCTCCAAAACTATTAAAAGTTCTATCTCCATCTGTAACTAATTTAAAGCAAAGACCGAATTTCTCCAATTTATTAATTGAAATCCCATTACTTAAATAGAACTTTTCATCAATACAATACTTATGATAATTTATATCCCTATAATAAACTTCTAAATTAACTCCTTCTTCTGACACATTTGTGTATGACTCATGAGGTTTGGAAAACATAACTCTTCCTTCATTATTAATTGTACGTATTATATGAGAGTTTTTAAGAATCTCTTGAATAGCTTGAACTTCTCGAGTTTCATCAATTAATTTTATAATTTCAGTAATATCTTCTAGATATTCCTCATCTTGATTTTCAGAATTTTCAAAGTTAATTTTCTTATCAAATTTTATATATTTATTAACAACTTTTTCTTTTACATATTGAAAATTATTAAATTCCTTAATAGAAAATCCATCTTCAAGTAACAGTTTAAATTCTTTTGAAATATCAGAATTTACTATTGCAGACGCTACCACACTCTTATACTGACTTGATGAATTTAAATAAATATTAGGTTTTGCGTCCTTATATGCTTGTATCATAAATTGTTCTGCGTTCAAAATTATTGGAGCCTGCTTTAACAATTTCCATGCAGAACTTAAACATTCGCGTATAGAGCTTTCATATGGACCACTTCTTGAATAATAGCTCGTAAACTTACTACTATATAAAGATTCTCTATAATCAGATAAAATTTCATAGAAATCCTTTAATTCTTCCATACCTTTCCCATATAAATTAATATCTCTAATGTCATATTTACAAAGTCTATTTGCCCAAGATTCCAAATTAAAAATATTTATATGCAAATCATCTCTAAGCCAAGTAAAATATTCTGTAAAGTTACTTTCTCTCTCATTATTAAAAGCTGCAAATGCTTTAACTGTTCTAAAAGAATCAGAGAAAGTCTCCTTTTCTTTAAATTCTGCAATTCCAAAAGGGACTGCAATGGATACTTCATTCGTCCTTCTGCATTCTCCAGATTTATCAGGTAGCAGATTGTTTGACAAAAACATATTTGTAACTTTCTGCTTTAAATTAGGGAGCCTTTCCTCTTTAAATGCAACTAGAAGAACTTTTCTTAAAAACATTTGGGTAATTAAACCTTTTTCCCTCAATTCAAGTAATGATTCACAAATTAAATCTTCTAATTGTTCATATAAATAATCATTGAAAGCAGATGGTTCCATCAACTTTTCTCTTGATACTGCTGTTTCAAATGACCCATGAACCAAAAATGGTAGGTTTGTATCATCTTTCGTTGGAAAGTATACCCATACATTTGTGTTCTGCATTTCATTTATATTATTTGAACGGTTATTTAAACGATATGCAATACTTACCTCAGCGGAACTCATTTCAGAGTGGTCAAACTTTTTGCTAAACTTAATATAGTTTGAAATTTCTTCTTTACTACCGTATTCAGTTCCTTCAATACGACAAGTTTTAATATTATTATCTCTATTAGATTCATCTAAACTAATCATTGCATATTTATCAGTAATCTTATCAATCCAATAAAGTCTTTTTATACTTGATAGAAATAAAAGTATCTCACAGTCTAAAGCTTTTAATTTTTTTAAAACATCTTCCCCGTTAACAGATACTATATCACCCTGTTGATTTCTTTTAGCAAAAGGAATTACTATTTTTGTAAGATGTTCCTCTTTATCAAAAGGGCGATACTGATCACCAGAACTTAGACTATATCCAAGGTTAGCTTTTTCATAATTGAAATCCCACTTTTCCTCTAACTCTACAGGCAAAAGATAGTTTTCTATCCTGAAAGCCTCATAATCAGAATATATTTGAGGCTGATATGTATACTTAAATACAGACTTAAATCCCATACCAAAACGGCCTATAGTCTGGGCTGAATTTTTATCTTTTGTTCCCATAAGCATTGATGAAACGCCCTTAATATCTTCTTCATTAAATGCATCACCATTATGATAAAATATAAGCTTGTCTTTATAGTATTCAAAAATAACCTTTGTTGCTTTTTCGTCTTCAGCATTTTGTAATAATTCATAAACGAAATGATTGCTATCAGAATAATGTCCTGCTAATAAAGCCTCATATTTTTGTGGTTCTCTTGTCAATGCTTTCCATTCATCTCTATTTTTCTCATAAATTTTTTTATAATCAATCTTTCCCATAGTTAATTCTCCTCTTTTAATCTACATGTAAAATACCTTTAATTAATAGATTTGTATGAATATCTGCTTTAGCTATTATTTCATTCATGGATTTTTCTTGTATTTTATAATCTTTCTCCAATTTATCAAGTTGTGCTTGCCTCATTCGTTTGATTTTCTCATCTCCTGCGTTATTAATCATAGCGCGGAAAATAGCTAATCTCTGATTATACGAATGTTTCATCTGATCTAATCTATAATTACATTCATCTGAAACAATTTTAGTATATGCCACCTTCTCTTTTTGCCAGTATTCATAATGTAACTTGTCCATCGAATCCCACTTACTTTGAAATCTATCTGTTTCCACATTATATTCTGATGCAAACTGAAGATAATTAATAATATTTTTTTGCACCTCAATATTGTCACTAATTGCCACCATCTTTATATCAGGCCTTAGCCCCACATATTTCCAAGCATATATTAGAAATTCATAATCCCCAGATAAAAGTTCTGTATCATTTACACTTATTCCTATTTCACATGGAAACATCTTACTCTCATATTCTGCTGCTTGTATAACTAGCGGATGCATTTGTGTTAAAAACGTTATATTTCTATTATCTTTTGCACATACACTATCAAAGGTAACTTGAAGAGTTGGTTTATCAGATTTTAAATATGCTCCCCATAATTTACTTGCATTATTGTTATTTACAATCTGCTTTTTTCTAAATTCCGAAAGCATTTGATGACGTTTATCCACTGCCAAACGCAGGCTTTTTAATTCTGACTTTCCTCTAATGTATTCTCCTTGTCCCAGATAATCATTTAAAAACATTTCTGTCATATCTCTAATACTTTGAGGTGAAATCCAAGGATTTTCTGCATCCTGAACATCTTTATTCATTATATAGTTTGATAAGTCAAATCCAAAAAGAGATTTTTCATCCTGCTCCAATTTTCTCATCTCATTCACTTTCATTACTTCATTATCAGCCATCTGTTCAATTTTCAATTTTCTCTCTTCTTCTGATAATTCTGAATCAAACATAATATGTAAAATTTGCTCACTAATATCACCAAGTATTTCAGAACAATCCCCAATACTCGCCTCAAATACACCTATTTTACTTAGACACCTATCGTAAATAACTGCATCTATAGTATCCTCAGTAATTATATTATAAATTTTAACTGTATCGCTTTTTTGACCACGCCTATCAATACGTCCAATTCTTTGCTCAATACGCATAGGATTCCATGGCAAATCATAATTAATCATAGTGTCACAGAACTGATAGTCCAAACCTTCACATCCAACTTCAGTAAACAATAATACATCAATTGAATTTTTATCATTTTTATCCAGCATAAACCTCTTTCTAAGCTCATATCTTTCTTCATCAGGAACGGATCCATCAACCTGTGCAACTCTAATATTTCTTTTTTGTAGATTTTCCTTTATATATCTCAATGAATGGCGGAATGAACTAAAAATAATAATTTTATTATTTTCTTCTTTCTGTTTTTGCATAATAACTTCATAAATTTTTTCAAATTTAGGATCATCTTTTGGAAGGTTTCTTGATAAAGCTACTATATCTTCAGCTAATTTATTTAAAAAGCTTCCATAGTCGTTACTTTCATCAATATCATATTCATATAATTCGCCATCTTCCTGTATTTGCTCTAAACGTCTTGAAACCAATGAATTTAAAAATGGAGCTAGCCCATATATACAACTTGCAGCTTGTCTCATAATAGTACACATCATAAATCTTACACTTCTACTTCCATGTAGTTGTGATAATGCAATACTCTCAAATTCAATTAAAGCTTCATATAGATTCTTTTGCACATCATTAAATGGTACCTCTATAGTTAAAGTTCTTCTAATACAAAATTCTTCTATATCTTTCCTTCTAGTTCTATTTATTATGTTATTGAAAGAATGAAGACCTTCTATCATTGTTAATAATTCTATTTTTTCTTCCCTTGTAATTCTCTCTTTTTCAGTATAATTATAGATCTTCTCAAAATTTGGATTGTGCTGAACAACGTTTCTTCCCCAAGTTGTGTCTAATACTTGGCTAAGTTCATGTTTTGCTTCTTCCTGCCAGTTTGCTTCTTGTTTTCTTACTATTCTAAGTAAATTATTGATGTTTCTATTTGGTTCAGACATGGTATTAAAGGTTTCTTTGTCAATAATTACATCTGGTCTTAAAAGATTAAGTAATGTATACAAATCATTATCGCTATTTTGCAGTGGTGTAGCTGTAAGAAATACTACTGCATCAGCATTTCTACAAAATAACTCTACCCCTCTATACATCCATGTGTTGGCATTTCTTATGTGATGTGCCTCATCTACAATTACCAAATCAAAATGAGGCAGAGGATCTAACTCTGATAAACCAATGTTCTTTTTTCTTTTACTACTTTCCGATTGCGTACCCATTATTGTGTCTTCATTAAACAATGAATATGGAATAACTGTTTTATTATGACGTTCTGGCCATTCTCCATCTCTATTAGTTTCACCAATAGCGTCTTGCAACTCTTTTCCACCTAACTGTGTGAAATTTTCATCAAATCTTTTCATTTCTGTTTCCCATTTTCGCTCAGCTACTAAGGGTCTTGGACATATAATCAGGGCAGAATTAATGTTAGATCGTGCTTCAAGCTCCTTCAAAATAAGTCCAGCTTCAATTGTTTTTCCTACCCCAACATCATCTGCCACTAACAATCTTGGAGTATCTGATTTAATTAATTTTAAAGCTGGTCTAAATTGATATGGAACAAAATCTATCCTTGCAGAATTCAAAGAATACAGATTGCTTGTACCAGGATTGTTAATTTGATATGCAGTTAAAGCAGACTTTACTCGATTTAGCGATACAAGCCTGCTTTTATTTTTTTCAACTTTTAAAACAATTTGTTCTTTATAAAATGACTGTATGCTGCCATTAATAAGTACAGAATATTTATCCCCATTAATGCCAATGACAGCGCCAACAATAGAAGCATCGCTTACAAGAGTAACAACACTTCCAATAGAAATTTCCTTCTCATCATCACCAAAACTCTCTACTTTATTTAAATATATCTCTGCTTTTTTAGAATCCTCTATTTCCATATCTTTATCTTCTTCTACGTCAAAAATGAATTCTTCTAAATCCCTAGTTTCTTTCATTGTTGCATCAAATGTCTGCAATAATTCAATAATAATTTCAACATCAGCAATAACTTTTGCCTTAGTAATATCCTTATAAGTAATATGTGCCCAGCTATTTCTTACTTCCTGCATTTTTCTAATGTTCGCTCTTTCTTTATTATTAACAAAGAATGAGCTAGTTATTAAAAACCAATTTCTGTCAAAAACTCTAAGCAAAGAGGCTAAATCCAGCCCCTCTATTTCGTGGACATCATTATTAATTACATTTTCTCTTTGTAAATCACTTAAATTATTGATTATTAGTTCATCCCACCAATTATCAGTTATCTTAGGCAATCTATTTTCTAGCCACATAACCATTCTCTCATTCAATCTAAACATGAATTCATTCATCTTGCTAATTATACTTGAGTGATTCATCTTCTTCCCCCCTAAAATGTACCTGCTATATCTATTTCGAACTTATATCTATTATATATTTTTCTTTCATCGTCCATATCTGCTAAAATTAAATAATAATCTTGCTTTCTATCATATTTCCCACTTTTTAATGTGAATTTTTCTGTCACAACTCGTTTTTGTGCATCTGACTCTTTGCTATTTGCAATGATAGGAACATCATATGAAATTTTCCTTGCGTTACTATCAGCAAAAAATGCTATTAACTTTCTTCCTTTTATTACATCAGATACAGGTTCCATCTGTATAAAATCAAGTTTAACTTCAATCCCTGTAATCTTATTGGTAAATGATGATAATTCAACATTTACAATTCCTGTATCTTTCTTACCTGTTGCAGTCTTAACTTTAATTACAGGTACTATCATTTCTTGAAGTGAGGATCCACCGTGAACATAATTTTGCCCTCCCCCTGGAGCTTTGATAATATCAGCTCCCCTAGGTGTAGTTACAAATAATTTATTATTATTACCTAGATATTGAAGTTTTCTACTAATAACCGCATCATTTGAAATCCCCTCTGATGTCAATAAGTATCTTTTATTAACAAAGGGTACAGTCTTTTTATCTAATGTTATCTTATCACTTTCAACTAATTTATTTCTTTTATATATGAAGCCATGATCCGCTGTTATTAAATACCTTGTAGCTGATACATACCCAGTTATTCTTCTAATAAGCGCCTGGATTTCTTCTATGGCCTCTTGGCAGGCATTAAAAACTTCATTTTCTGACTTCATATTTTCTCCACGGTTATCAATTTGATTATTATATATATAGACAACTTCTTTATCCTGAAGCATTGCACGTATAGTTTCTTTTTTGGCATTTTTTACTTCATCAAATTGTAAACATATTGATTTAGGAACATAGGTTTTTAGTATTCTTTCTCTGTCTGCAAGGCTATTTCCACATTGCAATCCATCCACTGTTATTCCAAAAGTTTCGTCAATAACAATTTCCTTATGTGGAAGCAAAGAAGCCATTCCGAGTGTAGTTTCTGAAGGTAATACACTTAACATATGGCTTATACTTGCATCACACTTTTCATCCATTGAAAAATTATCCATAAGTTCCTTCGCACATTCATATCTAAATCCATCTGAAATAATTACAATAACTCTTCCTTCTCTTCCATCTTCAATCATGAATGGTTTTACATAACTTTCGTAAAATTCTTCCTGTTTTGTTTCAGTATATTTTTTATATAATTCATCTGATAATATTCCATTCCATTTATAAGAAAAGTCGCTTAAATACTTATTAGTATATATATTTTCAACTAAGTCCTTTATCTTCTCTATATCTTCCGATAATCCAACCTTATCCATATAATAGTAGAACTTTCTATAGTATAAATCTATTTTGTAGGTTTCATTAGCATAGTAATCCACCACTTCTTTCAATAAGGGCTTGAACTCGTGAAGTGATATTTGTTTTATTAAATTATAAGCATTATAAAGCATTAGATATTGAGTTCTAAACTTCTCAGCATAATGGTAAGATGTCTTTATCCTACTTTCACATATTTCAGGAATTTTTAATTCTGCTATTTTTTCATCAAGCATATTATCTTCGATTTTTGCAATAATCCAACTAATAATATTGATATCAAATAAATCAAATGCATCACAAGCTACTACTTTTTCAAGTGGAATATTCTTTATTAATTCCTCAGCTCGTAATTCATAAGCTAAAGTATCTGACATTTCATCATAGCACTCTTTAGTTTGATCATTATTCATTAGATTTTTTATAAATACAACATTATCGTTATGTTTCTCAGATACATATGCTTTCCATTCCTTTGGCAAAGATCCTTCTGTTACTGTATCTATATATGTTATAACCATAGTTTTGAATAAATTCTTAACTGAAGGATCTGAATCACGATATCCATAATACTTAGTACAAAAGTCCCAAAATACCTTGTGTATCTTATAGTATTCCATCTTTTTAATTATTGGATTTTCATTTTCTTTTTCTGCTAAGAAAATCTTTCTTAATAATTCCTCAAAATTTAGTATTCTTACACCTGCAAGAACACATAAAATTCCTAATGTAATGTTTGATTTAGAGTATTCTGAAATCTGTAAATCTTTGAATTTCTGTGTATTCCCAGAAGACCAAAATCTCTTATATTTTTTCACTTCATCCTGACATTCTACTGGTATTCCTAATTCACCACATAGCTGCACAATCTTATCTGAATAGAAATGCTGTGAATAATAGAATGTATCTGCAAGATGATTTTCTCTGTCATCTGGACGTTTAAAAGGTGCATATACAAGATAGTTACTATCTGGATCACGTTCTTCTAACAAAAGTTTAGTCTCAAACCAATTATCATCTGTTAAAATGCGTATTTTATTTCCATCTGTCAGCTTCAGCTCCTCAATATCTTCTTGATATTCAGCATCCTCATCATACCAGAACACTATTTTTCGTTCTGTTCCTGAGAGCATAGTATCAATTTTATTTTGTATTTCTAATAACTCCATAATAGTTACCCCTTTCTTGCAGATAAAACCTTATGAGCAAGTCTATTTTTTTCTGCTTATTATCTCCCAATGTCCACTATACCCTCTTCCAACATATTTTACATTGGTCATTTTCTTCATCTGCCTCTCCACGGTCTTTTCACTTATCAGCTTGATGATTATAATTCCTGCAAATTAACTTCATCTTGACCGACACTCTGACCGACATCTTCACCGACATTTTGACCGACTCTTTTACTATCTGGTCCTACCTTAGCTGTTGCAATATTTTTGAGTGGTATAGTAATTCTAAAAATATCACCTTCGTCAAAAGTTGGTGTGCCACCAGAATAAAGCTTTGTATTAATATCATTAAATTTTCGCAAGTAAATCTACAGACTGCTTCTTTGATCCTTCGCTTGAAACTTCTACACCTTGAAACAACTGATAATTATGCTTTACACCATCATCAAGATCTATTTCTATTCTCTGCAAAGCAACATGTGCAATTGCCTGATCATATATTTTTATTTCACTTAGCTGCTTAATGTATTTATCTCTATCTTTAGTTGCCTTTGCTCTGTCTACAGCACTTGTAGATGAAGATATGATATACTCTGCATTTTTTAGTGCACCTTCAATTGCACCCTGTGTCTTATGAAGATAATCTGCTCTAATACGTCCAACAGTATCTTTATCATAACGATGCATGTAAATAAGTGCTTTAAATCCATTTTGTTTACCGGAATCAAACATCCAGTATATTGGACGTTTTTGATATATTTTACAATGATCTTTGTAAAAATTTTTTATAAAATAGTTCCTTATAACTTCTCTTGAACTTTTTCCCTTTCCACCAAGTGAATCTGCAATAAATTGAATATTTTCTTCAAGAGTATCCTCACCATATACAACTTTTACAAAATCAACAAATCTGTACACTATATCATCGTCAAAATACTCTTCGTCAGTAATAGGAATAATATTATCAGCATCAGGAATAAAAGTACTATATTTGCTGTTATCCCACTCTCCACCAGCATAAATAAGACCTTCTACATCTAAAGAATATCTGCCAAGCATACAGCCAACTGCGTAAGAAATAAAGCTTTTAATATCTCTTTCTAAATCAGCTTTACGTACTGTTATATCTTTATCATCTACTTCTGGTGATAGTTCATCTTGTAATCCATAGATGTCAATAAAAATACAATTAAGTTCCTCTTCGTTTGTTTTTAAGATATTAAACTGTACTTCAGAATTGCTTTCCCATATTTCATAGACATCTTTTATTCTATGTTTACACATTTGATTGTTGTCATAACTTGATCCATTCTGATAGCTAATTAGAGGATGTTTTTTGAAATCCCACGAAGTTTCAAAACTATCCCAATCATTTTTCGAAATTTCTATATTGGTACATACTTTTTCTGTAATACTAGATATATTTTCATTTTTTACACATGGTAGTCCTCTAATATCCTCTGGCATTATATTGATTGTTGGGTTCATTAAGTTTAAAAAATGCGTGGTTACTTTCGAATTAAAATATCCTAATATAGTAAATAAATCATGTGCATCATTTTTTTGATATATATCATTTGTAGAACTTTCGTATATAAATCCTTTGGGACTATATCTAAATCCAAGCATTCCACTTGTTATTCTTGACATTTCAATTCCCTCATTAAAAGAATATTCAACACCTCCTAACCTAGCTTTAATTCTTCCTTTTTCATCTAGTGAATTCTTAATCAAGTATCCATCATTTTGCCAATAAACAAAATACTCATTGTTTCCGTACCACTTTCTATATGTTCCTCCTTTATTGCATGGTTTCCAGTTATCAGTTGGAAATTTCACTTCAGTCCATCTTCTTAAATAGCGTTCATTATCTCCTGTTGAAATCCCATTTCTGACAATATAATAATCTGATATCTTTTCAGATTCATATGATAAAAATGTATTATTCCCTGCCCAGTATGCAATTGGACTTCCTTGGATTATTTCATACTTTTCATCACTAATTTCATAAAAATACCCACATTCCTTATCCGTTATAGCATGTAAAACTTTTTTCTTCTGTACATCCATTCCACCTTTAAATTCAGAAAGTTTAAAGTATAAACCCTTTTGACTTTCTTTTCCGTTTTTCAATACAAAACAACAAATTGGCACTGTAGCTTCTTCAAAGGCTGAATATTCCATTTGAACTAAAGTTGTGATAGATTTTTCATTTATTATATATTTTCTTAATTCTTCATATGTTTTTATAAACATCCAAACAAATGGAGTCATAAACCCTGAGTATCCATTTAATTTGCAATAGTCGAAATTTCTATACATAAAAATAGAGAACAAATCTCCGCTATAAGGCTTATATTTTTCAGTAACAAATTTCTTTAGCTGCCCCTCTAACTTATTCATATAAGGAGGATTAGTACATACAACAGTATACTTTTGGCTCATCATCAATGCTTGTTCTGCTATTATCTTCATTATCGGCATAATTTCCCTATACCAATAATCGCTATCGATTGTAATTTGCCCTGATAAATTGCAGCTATTCAGGTATTCTATAAAGGCTTTATAGTCATAATCTTTAACAGTCAGCAAACTACCAATTTCTTTTGCATGTTTATAAGCACTTACTAGATAATCACCAACTTTATTTTGCTCTTCATCATTGGTAACATCTTCGCAAGTAAATTTAGTTATAGTATTAGTTTCATATATTGAAAAAACTTTAGGTTCAATTCCTCTTGTAAAGAATCTTCTATCATAACTTCTTGCTTTCATCATAACAGCGAAATACGTAAATTGATAAGCACGATTATCAATATCCAAACCAAAAATATTGTTTTCAACAATTGATTTCGCTGCATCTCTTTCTATGTAACCACATTCTTTATAAATCTCCATAAGAACATCAAATGCATACACAAGTATATGCCCACTACCCATACATGGATCAAAAAAAGTTATCTCTTCTGGAGCCACTTTTTCATTTATATATTGTATTTGTCCATTTTTAGGGGTAACAAAATACTCAAGTTTATCTTGTAAATTGCTTTCAGGGTTTCTTTCAATCCAATATCTACCTAGGGAGTTGTCTACCATATAACGAACAACCCAATCAGTAGTAAAAAGTTGAGTAGCTGCTGGAATATCCTCTTTTTTTATTGTCCCTTTGTAGATATTGATGACTTCATTCTTACGTTCTTCATTATAGTACTGATACATCCAGCCAATAATCTCGACTTGCCCTTCTCTTTCAACATCAAAATTTTCTTCTGGTACAGAGTCGATGAGCATTCTAACTACACCATCAGTTGTATAAGATATTTTTAACAATAGTTCCATATAATCATCTGTTTTTTCAAATAGACCTGGTAAAATTTCATTTAACTCATTGCACTGTTTTATAAACAGCATTCTAAAAGCATCATCATATCTGTTTTCTTCTTTAGCCTTTTGTACATTTTCTAATTCTTCAGGTGCCATATTCAAATCAACATCTAAAATTTGTGTAACAATATCAGGTTCTCTTTTTCCTGCTACTTCAGATGAAAGAACTCGAATTCTTGTTGGTAGATAGTCATTAACTTCCATAAAACGGATTGCTATTAATCTATTGAACCAAGTATAAGCAGTTTCTTCCATTACTTGCTCAAATCCATGCTCTTCTATTGCTTTAGCAAGGTTAGCTCTCTTTTTTATAGTGTTTCCATATATTCTATTTTCAGTCCCTGCAATAGTTTTATAAACTTCAAAATCATTACCCTTTTGGATTGCTTCACTGCATCCTTCTTTGGTAACTCCATATAAGCCTGCTTCAGTAACAGCTGATTTTTTAAGAATTTTACGTGCTTCCACTGCAAAATTCTTAATTGCTCCTTTATCCATAGCTTCCTCCATCCATGTCCCGTATTTTAACTTAATTTGATTACAGTATCCTTTTTTAATTTAGATACTAATTCCTTACGAATTTCTTCTATAAATGTATTCACATCTTCTTCTGTCTTAATTGCATAAGTTTTGTTTCTAGTAAGAGTTCTAATTCCTATAGGAACAGTTTTTATAATATTTAATGGTTCTGGTTTCTCACGAACTATTGGAGTATCTCCATCTGATTTTTCCTTATCTTTTTCAATAGTTTTTTGATAAAATTCCTCTTCTTTATTTATCTCATTAAGACAATTCTGACATAAAGCATTACTTTCAGAAGGAATCCCATTTAATGCTGCTATATCATGTGTTCTATCTACTTTATTAATCAATTCACTAAATTTCTCTTCAAATTTTTTCTTTAGCCTTTCAGCATATGGTCTTTCAACTATTAGTGCTTCTATAACAAGCCTTCTATCAGACTCAACTTCTGGTTTAATGCGAGCAGCATCATTTTCAAGTAGTAAAAGAATAGCATCTCCTAATTGTTTTGAGATAGTCTCAAGCTTTGTTATTAAGCTATAAGGCTTTTTAATACTAATAATTTTCTTTATCTGATCTGCATATTCTATAATACTCGTATCAGATATGAAGTTTTTACTTGCTTCGTATATACTAAGAATTTCACAAGCTTTATTAAAAATATTCTTCTGTACACCACCTAAAAAACTATTAATATCTGTAAGTTCAAGTGCTACTTCATCAAAATCATCATACAAATCATCAATTCTTCTATAGAAAGTCATTGGATCAACTATACTCTCTGTATCATTAATTAGTCTTATAGCTTTTTCTAAAACTGCCTTTCCTGGGAGAATAGGATTTAATCTATAGTCTTCTTTTAGGCATTCTTCAAGTTCTCTTCTTTTTACTTCTGCATGATGTCTATAATCTCTCATTAAAGTGTCAGCATCATCAGTAATAACTGATTTCCCAAAAAAATCTCTAATTACATCTTTAACTGCTTTTATCCATTTTGTTTTTGGACTTTCTTTAAGTTCAAGCAATATTTTTTCTCTAAACTCTTTTTTAGTAATATACTTAAAGGCATCTTCTGGCAAAGTACTTGCTGGACTATATACAACACTATTCATTTTTAATGCTATTTTACCTTTTTTATATAATGTCGCAATTAAATATTGCACATCTTCATCAATATAACCGTAAGGAGCTGCCATAAATTTATCCATAGCCTGCTTAACAGAAAATTTAGCGCCCATTTTCACTGCATATTGAATAGTAGCCATTAATCCATTTAATGCTTCATGATTAGGCTCAGCTATACCTCCTAAATCTAGTGAAAGCTGTATTTTATTTTTCTTTAGCATATCCATAATATCGGATTGCCCAGGTTCTGTTTGCATATCTTCTAGTTTACTGTATTCACTTGTGATAAGTTTTCGAAGTGCTTCATTTACTCTATTTAAAACGTCCTTAGTCTTAATAGCTGCTTTTTCACCATTTACATAAATATCTGATGTCTCTATTGCCATTCTTACATAATCACGGATTCGTTCAACCTTATCTTTTCTTTCCTTCTGTTTAGCAATTCTAATTATTTCATAATTAGACATAGTTCCAACATCCTGCTTATTTAAGAATTTTGTAATTTTTAACATTTCTTCTGCTTCACTTAAGTATGAATAATCATCTGATAATCGAACTATAACACTTTTCTCTGTTGCTGAGAGCATAGTTAAAGCTATATCAGATTTTTCACCACTGTATGCTGTTAGCAGATGTAAACTAATTGACTGGTTCTGATTATTTTTATAGAATCTATCATCGATTTTCTGGTTAAAAGAAAATTGATATCTATTACTATATTTAAATTTATTATTTGTTAAAACAATAACCTCATCAAAGGCAACCTGTGCTATGTAATTCACAATATCCTTAGGATCAATATTTATATTCCTAATAGCATTTTCTGCTTCCTGTTCTTCATTAGTAAGAAATGAATAGATTTGTCCATTCCTCTGAACTAACATTTCATCACATAATAATCTTAATGACGCTTCAACTTTCTTTCTTAACTCAATTCTATCTTCATTTATATTTGAAATCATTAATGTTGTAAGGTTTTCCACATTTTTAGGGAAATTCTCTACATATTTAGTCATAAATAATACTTTTAAAAGTTCAACGTCAAATTCTTTTAATCTTGTGTTTTTTGCAGCTTGAATTATAACAATACGATGAGTATGGTCAATAAAGTTCTCCAATGCTCCATAAAATTGATTAAATGGTACAATTATTCCTTCTCTTTCATCCTCATATTTTTCTGCAGCCTCTTTAAAAAGTGCAAGCATAGATCTTTCACCTTCTGCTAAATGCTTTCCACTGGCTCCATGCTGCCTTATCGCTGTAAGAACATTTCCTAAAAGATTAAACTGATATGGAATAAATGGATAGACTTCAGAAAAATCTTCATTGTCTGAATATAACGGCATAAATGGTGTACCTTCACTAAAAGTTATAAGATTTTTAATAACTGATTCATACTTATCATATAAATTCTCTAAAATAGCAGTTGCCTCTTCTGATTTAAAAAGAATACGCTTTCTGATAACCTCGTCCACATTAGCTGATGATAATGGTATTCTTGTATCGAATCTACCTTGAATCTTAGAAAAATTATCTCCAATGGTTTTTGTTATAGAATCAATATCCTGTTGACTTGTAACAACAATCCAAGCATGTCCACCGCAAGCAGTTCCTAAATCTTCTGTAACTGTTTGTAAGTTTAACATTAGCTTCCCATCATCAGCTATATATTGACCAATTTCATCTACCAAAAATAAAACATGATGATTCTTTCCTTTACTTTCGCAATATGTTCTAACATAATCTGCAAATTTTTCTATTGATAAACTATAAGAACTCTGTGCATTTTCAGCCCAATTATGTGCTTCTCTATCACTCATAATATCCAGATCTACTAATACTTTTATAATTATGTCCTGTATAAAATAAAAATTATTTCTCTTTTTTTCCCATGTTGAACCGTCAATTTCTTTAAACTTTGCTTTAAAATCATTAAATTTTCCATCAAAATCTATTTTTCTTTCTAGTTCAGCAAGAAAGGGAATAGAACCGCAATACCCCATATGATCATTAAATACTTTCATAAAAACTTCAACAATAGCATTCTTGTTGATTTTTGAACCACTCTTAGAATCTATGTTAAACAATATTACATCTGTATCTTGGCTATAACTTGACACCATTTCTATCTTTTTTTTCAAAGTTTCCTTAGAAATTTTAGCATCCTCTAAAAAGAAGCTTGTAGCATTTCTTATATTTCCTTCTTTGTCTTTTACTACTTTATCTTCTAGAATATAAGACAATATCTTTAAAAAATGAGATTTACCACTTCCAAAAAATCCTGAAATCCATACCCCCATTTTATCTGTTCTTTCATTCAGACCTTTTGTATATGCATCAAAGAATCTATCCATATATTTTTCTAGTTCAGAGGTTACTACATATTCATCTAATTCTTGAAATATATTCTCATCATCCGATTGCCCAACCTTAATAACACCTTTTATATCTCTATTAATTTTTTTGTAAAACATATCTTTTATCTTCATTCGAATTCCTCCTAACCAATTAATGGAAATGCTCGATAATAGTTGTCATCTTTTAAGGTTCCAAATAAACGTAAAACCTGACCATCCCATTTACCAGGATAAAACATGACTACTGGTACTTTATCTAACACTTGACCCAAGTTATTTAATATATTATGAGACCTTACAAAAGGGAATGCTTTCCCCACACCTGTTAAAAATACAACAGCATTATTTGGGGTTTCATCAATTATTTTATTAATAATTAAGTTATCATCATCTGTAAGTTTAAGCATAGTAGATACTGCATTAAACATAAAATCTCTGCCTTTTGTCTTTTCGAAATTAATGCACATATCAATGTAACCTTCATCCTCCAATATTTCTATTATCATTTTATATAAATCATATTCAACTATCTGAAATCCATCTGCATCTTTACTGTTTTGTCTTCTTAATGCAGCTATTTTATTCCTAACTATAAGCTCATTACATGCCTCATAATCAAAAACATAATATCTAACCTCATTTGCGACACCTTTATTAGCCAAAAATTCTTTGTCTGATATGCGATTCCATATACCATCCAATTTATCTTTAAATTCCATTATCTTTCTCCTGTAATTGCAATCAAGTATTTTTCCATATTGTTTCTCATCAAGATATCTCTTAAATCTTGATCTATATATACTCTACAAATTTTCTTATTCTTCTTTGTTCCTTCTATAAGACCAGCTTCAAACAAATATCTACTATATGTCTGCTTTATTTTAGCTATAGAGGAATCACTCCATCCTGCAATCTTTTCACTTTGTTTAGATTTATTTGTAAAAAACACATTAAAATCAATGTCTTCAAATATATAGTCAGCCATTCTTAATTTATCACGGTATACCTCATACACAAATTCAAACAACAGTAAATCTGTGGCCATGGCTGATATAAACACAATTATTTTCGCTGTACTGATGTCTGTTTTAATTAATTCTTTCAATAATTCTTCTGGCAATGCCTGAAGACGCTTTTTTATACAATTGAACTCTCTTCGAATTCTATCTAACTTATTTTGTTGATATAAGTTATTTTCAATAACTAACTTCTCAACTTCACTATATGAATTTTCTTGTAGTAACTTCGCTGTTTCACGAGTTTCCACAAACCATAATAACTTACTTACTATTCCTGCACTATATTCCATTTTATTTATCAACCTCTTTCTTCTCGTAATTTATAATATCCCCAAAATCACAATCTAAAGATTGACATATTTTTTCCAAAATGCTCATGGACACTACTTCCCCCTTACTCATTTTTGCAAGGGTACTACTACTAATACCAATCACTTCAACTAAGTCCATTTTCTTCATTTTTTTGTCAATTAATAATTTCCATAATCCATTATAAGAAACAGCCATATTTTTTCTCCTCTATATTCTTATATACAATTTGTTATCTCGCTGACTATTCTCGTTATAAAAATAAACTCAACTGATTTTAGTATACTATTTTTTCATGCTATTTTTCAAATTAATCTTTCGATAAATCAAAACTATTTTTTACAAAAGAGAATTTAAGTTTTTTCATTATGTAATAGTTAGTACGTTCAAAATAAATTATATCTCTCAATCTCTATTCAAATATTATCAAACAACTATTTTCTTTCTCTGAAATATCTAAATTTACGTCTTCATACTTCTAATAAAGAGAGCTCCAAAACCCAGAAGGAAAATTTCTTAACTTTTTACTAAGTACTAAATCATACGTTTCACAATTATCTAAATAAATTAAATTTCTTAATCTGTAACTCAACTAACCATCACCTCATAAAATTAAATCTTATTTTGATTATGGACAAGGTGTTAGTTTTATATACAAAAATATCAAATATCATCACATAAATACTGCAAAAAAATAGATGCCCTAAAGCACCTATAGAGAAAATGATTTTAATGAAACTCTTTAGAGCTTCTACAGTATTAAGAGGTTTAAAAATTAAATGTTCCTACAACTTTAGTAGTACTATCATAATAATCCTTAGCAACTTCTTCTATTCCTTCACAAATCTTTTTAAGATTGCATCTGCTACAATCTTTTATTACTCCATTTTCAAGTAAAGAGCAACTTAGCTCATCATCATAAGTAGAATTTTTAATTGCTAAAGCAATCTGCAGCTTATCAAAGCTCTGTCCATCTTTAGAACATACTGTTATCTTATCTTTTATCATCCTAACACCTTCTTAATTAAAATTTTTTTGATCTGTCTTTAAATTATTAAAGTCCATCACAAAAGATATACACCTTTGACCTTTAGAAACTCTTCTTCTCAAGAGTTTCATTAAATTCCTTCTAACCTCTAATCTGTAGAGGCTTTTACCTTCCCTCATTAAACCTTTTATAAAAAAAAGAATTTCGTTACTCTCTATATCAACCTCCTCACAAAAGATATATGCATTTATCTCCTTTATAAACTCTTAGAGTTTAATTAAATTTCTTATCACATTTATTAATTATTGTTAGATTTTTCAACCTGGACCTAGGAATATATATAGATATCTATATAACTATATATCTATATATAGTGTTTATGCGGCTTCAGAGCATTTTGCTAATAAAACCAGGTTGAATTTCACATTAATTATTTTAACTTTTTCATATATCTAAATTAAATAAGAAAATGTTGAGGAGATATGAATATGAAAAAGAAAAGTTTTAAGAAGACAGTAAATGAAAATGAATTATCTTT